>JAYVAS010000304.1:0-6475 GCA_043750895.1 Pseudomonadota bacterium | reverse complement strand
CGCTCGCGCGATCCCGCGTCCTGGATGATCGAGCGTGCGCGGGCGTTGGTCTCTGCTACCTTCGAGCGCATGATCAGGTCGGCGGAGCTCTTGCGGCCGATGCTGTTGAGGTAGCCCTTCTCGTCCGACACGTTCTGGACCTTGAGGGTGTCGAGGACCAGCCCGAGACGGGTCAGGTCGTGTTCGGCCTCCTCGAGGAGCTTCTCGGCGAACATGATCTTGTTCTCGTTGACCTGCTCGGGGGTGAGCTGGGAGAGCACGCCGCGCAGGTTTCCCTCGAGGGTGTCCTTCGCCACCTGCATGATCTCCTTCCGGTCGTAGCCCAGCAGCCGCTCGATCGCGTTGTTGAGGACCGGCTCGTGGGAGGCGATCTTCACGTTGGCGACGCCCTGCACCGAGAGCGGGATGCCACCCTTCGAGTAGGCGTTCTGGACGCTCACCTCGATGATCATGTTGGTGAGATCGATGGTGTCCACCGTCTCCATCAGCGGAATGCGCACCGAACGCCCGCCCTTCACGGTCCGGTAGCCGACGGACTTGCCCTCCACCTGGCGCGCCGCGCCGGAGAACACGAGCACCTCGTTCGGGCCGCAGATGTAGAGCAGGTTGTTGATGATGACCCAGCCGGCGACCGCGGAGACCACGAGGACGGTGAAGATGATGCCGAGCCAGAGGATGATTTCCATCAGCGACCTCCCGCGAGCGTGCTGGCGACGTCGACGCCGGTGCTCTTCTTGAGCTCCTCGAGCACCTGGTTGACCATGGCAGGGTAGCCGGCGAGGTAGGCGGACAGGGCCTTGCCGTCGCCGCTGTCGACGACGGTGACCTCGTCCACCACCACGCTGTTGATCCGCGCGGTGACGGTGGCGAGGATCTGCTCGAGTTGTTGGATGAGGAAGATGTCCTTGGCGTCCCCGCCCGCTTTCAGCCACGTGGCGGTCAACAGGTTGAGGACTTCGGCCAGGGCGGCGCCCTGCTCCGCGATCTCGGCGGCGGCGCCGCGGGACTTCAGCCCTTCCGCCGTTTGGGCGGCGCGGGCGGGGAGGACGACCTCCGCCATGAGTCGGGTTTGCTCCAACTTCTGGCGGATTTCCTGCAGATCCTGCTCGGCGACGGCCCGCGCCTCGGCGGCCATCTGGGTGGTGCGCTCCTCTTCCGCTTTCGCGCGCGCCTCGAGGTCAGCGGTGATCTTCCGCAGCTCATTGGTCTTCTGGATCACCCGGCCGTCGGCCTGCTCCACGGCCACCTGGGCCTGCCGGTGGGCCGTCGCCTCTGCCTGCTCGGCCTCGCTCTTGGCGAGCGACTCGGCCATGTCGGCCACCATGAGCACGTTGGCGATGCGCTCGCGGCCGATGCTGTCGAGGTACTTCTGGTCGTCGGAGACGTTGAGGACCTTCAGGGTGTCCAACTGTAGACCCAGCTTTCGGAGGTCGTCGTCCGCCTCGTCCACCAGGGCGCTCGCGAACTTCAGTCGATCTTCGTTCACTTCTTCGGGAGTCAGCGTCGCCAGCACGCCCCGGAGGTGGCCCTCGAGGGACTCCTTGGCGACCCGACTCACTTCGGCAGGATCCCGGCCCAGGAACCGCTCGATGGCGTTCATCACCACCGCGGGATTGGAGCTGATCTTGACGTTGGCGATGGCGTGGACGGTGAGGGCGATGCCGCCTTTGGAGTAGGCGTTGTTGACCCGGAGGTCGAGGGGGATGGTCTCGAGGCCCATCACGTCGGCGCGCTCGACGAAGGGCGTCCGCCACGTGCGACCGCCGAAGACGACGCGGTACCCGACCTCGGCGCCGTCGGCCATGGTGCGCTTGCTCCCCGAGAAGATCATGATCTCGTTGGGGCGGCAGATGTAGAGGAATCGGCGAAGAATGCCGATGGCGACGAGAAGACCCACGCCCAGGAAGGCGGCGATGGTCACGGCGGCGGCGATGGTTTCCAAGGCGCTCCTACCTAGTGCGAGAGGGGATGGGTGGGCGGGCGAGCGGGGGTACTGGGGGTGACGTCGGCGCAGCCGTCGGCCATCTCCACGATGAGGACACGTTGGCCACGTTCGATGGGATGGTCGTCCCGGGTCACGGCCGGGAGGTCCAGGATCTGGCCGTTGTGGGAGACGCGGATCTTTCCGCGTTTTCCGGGGCTCACGGCGAGCACGACCTCGGCTTCGCGGCCGGCCAGCTGTCGGGTGCTGGTGGCGGTGCCGACCGTGTCGTAGGTGAGGCGGCGAAGGGCCCAGCTCACCCCGCCGCCCGCGAGCGCTCCAGTGCCGATCGCGAGCGGGAGGCTCAGGGCCGACGGGGCGCCGGCGAAGTGGAGGAGCGTACCGGCGAGGCCGAACGAGGCGGCGAAGAAGGTCCAGAACCGGACGGAGCGCAGCACGGCGAGGATCCCGGCGTCGGGGGTCGGCAAGCCGGCACGCGGATCGAGGTGGACGTGGTCGTTCCCGGCGTGGCCGTGGTCGAGATCGGAAGCGTGGTCGACGTCCCCACCGTGGGCCACATCGGCGCCGTGGTCCATGTCGCCGCCGTGGTCGACGTCGCCGCCGTGGTCGGTGCCATGGGCGTCGTCGCCGCCGCCCATCATCGAAGCGCCCACCAGGATCCCGCCCAGGACGAGCGAGCCGAGGTACAGGGCGAGCAGGGTCATGCGGACTCCGGACGGGGGGCTCGGGTGAGCGTCAGCCACCCGAGGATCAGGCAGACGCCGCCGAACGGGGTGATGGCCCCGAGCCAGGGGAGATCGAGGAGCACCAACGCGTAGAGGGAGCCCGAGAAGACGAGGACTCCGGCGGTGATGAGCCGGTACGAGAGCACCCGCGGCGTGGTGGCGAGGAGGTAGAGCAGCACGGCGTGAATAAGCTGGTAGCGGGCCGCCGTCTCCCAGGTGTCGAGGCGGGCCTCGGTGACGCGCCCGTTCAGCGCGTGGGCCCCGAACGCGCCGGCCGCCACCGCGATCGCCCCGAGCAGGGCAGCGAGGCGGATCCGCGTGCTGTGGGCTTCGCCTGTCGTCATTCCGCGCTCAGTGCTGCCAGCGTGTCCAGGAGCGTCTGCTCGCTGTCGAACCGCATCGTTGCACCATCGATCCGGACGATCAGGAACTTCTCACAGGTCTCGCACCGGTCGAAACACTCCACGCTCCCCATCCGATGCCCTCCGTCCGCGAGGGTTCGCTCGAGCTCGGGCGCGTGGCGCTTGACTCCGGTCTGACAGACGATGAGCTCCATCAGGGTGATGCCTCGACGAGCAGGTACCCTACCTCGGTCTTCAACGCGGTGAGGAGGGCATGGTCCCAGTCGCTGGAGAGGGCTTCGACCACGGCGCCGTAGTACCAGAGCGTCCCGTCCCGCGCGCCGGTGAACCGGGTCCACAACACGGGCCCCACGGTGCGCAGGTCCCTCCGGATGGAGGTGGCGTTGTGCAGCTTGTCGGCGGCGCTGATCAGCTTGAGGTCGGCGGAAGCCCCGGCGAGGTGCCGCAGGTACGCCTCTTTGCGGGCGCGCCAGGGCGGCTTCGGGTGGGTGGTGCTGTCCGAGAGGCCGCTGACCAGGCCCGCCACCCGCGGTCCGAAACGCCGCTCCAGCTCTGCCAGCTCGGCGCCCTCGATGTCCTCCAACCAATCGTGGAGTACGGCGGCGATCATCTGCTCCTCGTCCCCGCCGTGCTCGCCCACCCAGACCATCACCTGGAGGAGGTGGGTGAGGTACGGGACGTCGGTGCCCTTGCGGACCCGGCCGCGGAACGCATCGGTGGCGAGCGCGACGGCCTCGTCGAGTCGGTGGCTGTATCGGGCGTCCATGCGGTTCCTTAGCGTGTAGAGGAAGCGCCCGGCGAGGCCCGTTCCTCCGTTTCTTGATAGTTGGCGGACGACGGAGTTTTCGATGGCGACCTGGAACGTGAGCACCGCCTCGCGGTCGGTAGAGGTGGAGTCCCCCAACTGGTTGGGGGCTCTCGGGCTTGGCCTGCCGCGGCTCGGTGTGCCCAACGGGACCCTGGCTCGGCTGGTGTGCAGGCTGGGACGGGACGGGACGGCGGAGGCCACCGATCCGCAGACGGGTTCCATCGTGCGCGTCTCGCCGGTGGCGCGGGTGCAGGCCCCCCCGCCCGCGTTCGTGATGCCGGCATCCTCGATGGCGGGCTTGTACGCTGCGGCCGAGCCGGCGGCGGAGCCCGAGCCCGAGCTCGATCTCGAGCCCGAGGAGGACTACGCCGACGAGCCGACTCCGGTGGCGGCGGCGGTCCCGCGGGCGCGTCCGCTCGAGGACCGGATGTTCCTCGTGTTCGATCGCTGTGCGGACATCGCGGCCGCGACCACGATCCAGACGGCGTGTTCCACGGCGTTGACCATCCTCTCCGATCTCGTTCCCGCCGACGCCGGGGCAGTGCTGGTGCGCACCCGGGCCGGTGATGCCCTCCGGTTCACGGCCGCCTTCGGGCCGCGCGCCAACCGCATCATGGACACCCTGGTGCCCGTGGACCAGGGGATCGCAGGGTTCTCCCACAATTTCTGCATGGGTCTGGTGATCGAGGATGTCCATCGGGACCCGCGCCACAACGCGCGCGTCGACCGCTCGTCCGGGTATCGCACCCGCGCCCTGCTGGCGGTCCCGGTCAAGGCCTCGGACGGGGCGTCGTTGGGCTGCATGGAGCTGCTGAACCCGCCGGAGCGGTTCGACGGAGAGGATCTGGAGGTGGCCCAGGCCATCGCCGGCTCGCTCGGGGTCTGGCTGGAGCAGGCGCTCGGGTAGTCCGTCGGCGGGAGTCCTTGACCGGTCAATACGCCTGGAACCCGCACCAGCAGTGAATCCTGGGCCCGGACATTTTTTGGTTTGCACGGATGAGCAGGTGGACGTATGTTCAGCTCATGTCCGCTCCAGCCCACGTGCTCGCCCAGCTCCGCGCCGCCATCGGCACGCCCCGGATCCTGCCCGGCCGGCTGCCGTGCGGGATCCCGGCGCTGGATGGCTGGCTGGGCGGGTGGCCACAGCCCGGCATCACTGAGGTGGTCGGGGGCGTCGGCACCGGCCGGCTCGCGCTGATCCTGCCCGGCTTCGCCCGGCTCACCCAGCAGGGCCGTACGGTGGTGGTGGTGGATCCGCTCGCCCAGTTCCATCCGCCGGGCGCGGCGGGTCTGCGGCTCGATCACCTCGTCCTGGTGCGGCCGCCGCCCGATCAGGCGGCGTGGGCCGCGGAGCAGGTGGCCCGGTCGGGCGCGGTGGAGGCGATGATGCTGTTGGATGCGCCGCCGCTGCGCCGGGCCGGGGTGCGCCTGGCCCGGGCAGCCGAGGTGGGGGGGATGTCGGTTTTCCTGGTCTCGGGAACGATGGAGGAGGACGTCCCGGCGGCGCTGCGGCTCGTCACGCAGGGATGGGAAGGGGGCGCAGTGGGGGTGCATTGCCGGAAGAGTCGGGATGGTCGGATGGAAGGCAGGCGCCTGGTACGCCTGGGCGCGGCCGCCTGATGGTGATCGGTTTCGTAGCGGTCCATCTGCCGGGCTTCCGCCTGGAGCGGTGCGGGTGGTCGGGCACGGGGGAGGTCGCCCTGGTGCGCGTGGAGCGGGGCGCCGAACGGGTCGTGACCTGCTCGCCGGCCGCCGTCGCCGCGGGGATCAGCGCGGGAATGACGCTCGCCGCCGCGCGCGCGGTGAGCCCGCTGGTCAAGGTGGAGCGCCTCGAGTTGGATGGGGAAGCTCGGGATCTGGAGGCCCTCGCGGTGGCGCTGCACCGCTTCACCCCCCAGGTGCAGGCCGTCCCCCCGGAGGACCTCCTGCTCGAGGTCGGCCCCGGTCAACTCGCGGCGGTCCGGGCTTGCCTGGAGGCCTTCGGCCACCGTCTCCGCCTGGTGTGGGCGCCCCGTCCACAGCTCGCGCGCCTGCTCGCCCGGCACCTCCCCGAAGACCGGGCGATCAGTGCGGTCGAGCTTCCCGCGGTGTTGGCGCCGCTGCCGGTGGCCGGCCTGGATCTGCCGCCGCCAGTCCTGGAAGCCCTGAACGACGTGGGCATCCGCACCATCGGGCAGTTCGCGCGCCTGCCCGCCGCCGCGCTGGTGGGTCGTTTCGGGGCCGCGATCGCCGATCTGCACGCCCTGGCCGCCGGACGTGAGCCATCCCCGGCCCTGGCCCTGCCCCCCGTGCGTCCCGAGTCGGCGTTCGCGGTGGTGTTCGAGGACGCGGTGGACACGCTCGATGCGCTCCTCTTCGTCCTGCATGGCCTGCTGCGGGATCTGGCCTCCAGCTTGGAAGCCACTGGCCAGGCGGCGGTCCGCGTGCAGGTCCGGTTCCGCCTCGAAGAGGGTGAGTTCCGGCTCCCCATCCGCCTGGGTCAGCCGTCTCGGGGCACCGATCGCCTCTTCCGCGTACTCAAGGCCCGGCTGGAGCGGGTGCAGCTGGGCGCGCCCGTAGTCGAAGTGCATGTCGAGCTCCTCGAAGCCGTCGCTTTCGCCCCTTCCCAACCCGGGCTGCTCGACCGGGCGCAGGCGCC
>JAYVAS010000303.1:0-1833 GCA_043750895.1 Pseudomonadota bacterium | reverse complement strand
GAGGGCGGCCCGCCGCTCTCCACCAGCTCGACGGTGATGCCCGGGAAGTCGACGCGGACCCGCTCCAACGTCGAGAACATCAGCCCGTCCAGAATGATGTCCGGCGCGGCCACCCGCACCGTCCCCGAAAGGCGGGAGTCGGCCGCGGCCACCCGATGCAGGAAGTCCGCCGCGGCGCGCTCCATCGCCTCAGCGCCCGGCAGGAGGTCCTCCCCGGCCTGGGTGAGGAGATGGCCCGTCGGGGTCCGCTCGAACAACGAAACCCCGACCCCCGCTTCCAACGCCGAGATCCGACGGGCTACCGCCGTCGCGTCCATCTGGAGCGCGCGGGCCGCTCGCGGCAGGGTGTGCACACGGGCGAGCTCGAGAAAACAGCGCACATCCGCCCAGTCCACCCCCGAGGGGGCAGCGTCGGAGGTACGCGTCTCCAGGCCGGGGGCGAACGAGGTTGGCATCAAGGTCCGCCCTATGGCCCGACATCGCACCGGAAAAGGGCGATGTCAGACCAGTGCAATAGGGCGCCTACTTACGGTTCAGCTCGACGTCCAGCTCGATCTTGACGGTGTCCCCGACCAGGAGCCCGCCCGCATCGAGGGTCTGGTTCCAGACCAGCCCGAAGTCCTTCCGGTTGATGGACCCGGTGGCCCGCGTCGCGGTCTTGATGTTGCCCCAGGGGTCCTTCAGCTCCTTGCTGAACGGCGCCACCCGCAACGTGACCTCCTTGGTGACGCCGCGAATGGTGAGGTCGCCGACCAGATCGAAGCCGTCCGCCGCGACGTTCTTCACCGACTTGGAGGCGAAGGTCATGCTGGGGAACTTGGCCGCGTCGAAGAAGTCGGGGGAGCGGAGATGGTCGTCGCGCTTCTGCTCCCGGGTGTCGACGCTGGTGACCCCGATCGTCGCGTTCACCTTGGTGGCGGCGATGTTGGCCGCGTCGAACTCCACCTTTCCCGAAACCGTCGCGAACTCACCGCGAACATCGGTCATCATCATGTGCTGGACGGAGAACCCGACCCGCGAGTGGGACGCGTCGACCTCGTAGGTGGCCGCTGCCGCGGGGAGGCTGAGGGTGGCGAGCGCAAGCAGGGAGAGAGCACGGATCGAAGACATGAAACTCCAGGGGGTTTGAGTACCCGCGCCCCAGAGATAGGCGCCGAAAGTCCGCCCGCCCACCGCACGGCTGGCGACACACTGTTCCGTGCACGGGACAATCCCGACGGAGCGATCAGGCCTGCAGCACCCCGGGCACCGGCGTGACCCCGCCGAGGAACTCGGCGCTGTCGATGCCGCAGAGCTCAAGCATGGAGGCGCCGAGGCCGGCCGAGCTGATCTGCACCCCGCCCTCGTCCAACTCACCGGTGGTCGGATCCACGGTCTCCCCGTAGTACAGGGCGTCCAACCCACCGACGACGCGGTTCCCGGTGATGCCCGGACCGCAGAACAGCACGCTGGTGTACGGCCAGTGGTCCTTGCCCTCGCCCGCGTTCAACTGCGGGGTGCGCCCCATCTCGGAGAGCACCACCACCATGGTCTCGTCGGCGAGCGTTCCGCCGAACTCGCCAGGCTGGGCGGCCAGCATCTCCATGAGGCCGTTGAGGCCGCTGAACAACATCTCGAAGTTCAGGGACTGGTAGAGGTCGTTGGCGACGTGGGTGTCCCAACTGTAGTAGCTGAACGCCACGGTGACGCACCGCGAAACCCCCTGCGCGAGCGAGTCCACCGCGAGACGCGTTTGGGAGCCGAAGCTGTCCGCCGACCCGAAGTCCATGACCGCCTGGAGGTTCTTGAGCTCCAGCGCCTGGCCGAGCGACTGCTCGTACGCGCCGAACATCG
>JAYVAS010000302.1:0-2062 GCA_043750895.1 Pseudomonadota bacterium | reverse complement strand
GTCCAGGTCGCCCCGCGGGCCATCGGCGTGCTGCTGGGCCTGGAGTGCACCTTCCAGCCGTTCATGGGCAAGCCCAGCTACAAGGCAATCGCGGCGTTGCCCCTCGCCGAGCGGGTGCGGCGCATGGCCGATCCGGCGGTGCGCGCGCGGATCCTCGCCGAGCCCAGCGACAAGGTGGCCGGCGACGGCAGCGCCATCCCGCCCCTCGCCGACGGGCTGCTCGCGACGATGGACCGCCTCGCGTTCCGGCTGTTCCGCCTCGGCGACAACCCCGATTACGAGCCGCCGATGTCGGCCTCCATCGGCGCCGCCGCGAAGGCGCGGGGGCAGGCGCCGCTCGAAGCGCTCTACGACACGCTCCTGGAGAGCGACGGCAAGGAGCTCGTCTACTTCCCCATCTTCAACTACGGCGGCTTCGACCTCGAGGCGGTCCGCACCATGATGGAGCACCCCCGTGCGCTCCCGGGGCTCTCGGACGGCGGCGCCCACGTCGGCACCATCTGCGACGCGAGCTTCCCGACGTTCTTCCTCACCCACTGGGCCCGTGATCGGGCGACCGGGCGCTGGCCGGTGGAGCGGGCGGTCAAGTTCCTCTCCGCCGACACCGCCCGCTACGCGGGCTTCTCCGACCGCGGCACGGTGGAGGTGGGCAAGAAGGCCGACCTCAACGTGATCGACCACGCCGCGCTGCGGCTCTACCGGCCTCGGTTGGTCGCGGATCTGCCCGCGGGCGGGCGCCGGCTGCTCCAGGGCGTCTCGGGCTACCGCGCCACGGTGGTGTCGGGGCAGGTCATCGCCCGTGACGGGGTGTACACCGGCGCCTGCCCGGGTCGGGTCGTCCGCGGTGGTCGCCGGTGACCCCCTACCAGCGCCGGCTCATCGCCTTCCTCTCCGTCGCGACCTTCTTCGAGGGCTACGACTTCTTCGCGCTGGCGCAGATCCTGCCCGAGCTGCGGGAGGACTTCGGGCTCTCGCCGTTCGCGGCCGGCGTCTTGATGGCGGTGGTGAACGTGGGCACGATGCTGGCGGCGGTGCTGGTGCGTCAGGCCGATCGTATCGGCCGTAAGCGGGTCCTGACCATCACCATCGCCGGGTACACGCTGTTCTCGCTCCTGACGGCGGCGTCCCCCAACGTCTGGGTGTTCGGCGTGGCCCAGCTGCTCGCGCGGATCTTCCTCATCGCCGAGTGGGCGGTGTCGATGATGTACGCGGCCGAGGAGTTCCCGGCCGAGCGCCGGGGCTTCGTGATCGGCCTCATCCAGGCGTTCTCGAGCTTCGGCGCCATCGCCTGCGCTGCCCTCGTGCCGACGCTGGTGGCCACCGAGCTGGGCTGGCGGGCGGTCTACGTGGTCGGCGCCGTGCCGCTGGTGCTGGTCGCCGTGGCCCGGCGCGGCCTGCAGGAGTCGACCCGGTTCGCTGCGGCCGCCCCCGAGCCGGTTCGAGCGCCGTTCGCCCTCCTGTCGGGGCCGCACCGTAATCGCCTGCTGCTCGTCGCCCTCATCTGGGCCCTCACCTACGTGAACACCCAGAACGCCATCACCTGGTGGAAGGAGTTCGCGGTGGGCGAGCGCGGCCTCACCGACGGGCAGGTGGCCCTCGCGCTCACCATCGGCGCGGTGGGGTCGTTGCCGCTGCTGTTCCTCTCGGGGAAGTTCCTCGACGCGGTCGGTCGCCGCCCCGGGGCCCTGGTCATCTTCGGCCTCTGCGCGCTCGGCACCTTCGGGGCCTACACGCTCGACGACCGCTGGGCGCTCACCGCCTCGCTCGCCGTGGGCATCTTCGGCACCAGCGCGGTGCTCCCGGTGCTCAACGCCTACACCACCGAGCTCTTCCCCACCAACGTGCGGGGCGACGCGTTCGCGCTCGCCAACAACCTGCTCGGGCGGGTGGGCTACGTGCTCTCTCCGATCGCGGTGGGGTGGGCGGCGGGCCACTTCGGGTGGGGTCCGGCGGTGGCGACGACCGCGGTGTTCCCGCTCCTCGCCGTGGCGCTCATCTGGTTCTTCCTTCCCGAGACCAAGGGGCGTGAGCTCGAGGACACGTGCCGGACCTGATCGGGCTG
>JAYVAS010000301.1:0-6827 GCA_043750895.1 Pseudomonadota bacterium | reverse complement strand
GCCGAGATCGCGGCGGTGCAGGCCGACCCGGCCGCGGTGGACGGCTTCGTCGACGGGTGGCTCGCCGACCCGCGTTGGACCGAACGGCTGATCGACCTCTACGGGGAGCGGTTCTTCACCCTCACCGAAGCCTACACGCTCACGGCGTCCGACTATGGCCTGGACGACGACGTGGGTTTCACCCGGTCGGTGGGGGAGGAGCCGCTGCGGCTCCTTGCCCAGATCGCGGTGGAGGACGCACCCTACACCGACCTCGTCACCGTCGACTGGACCATGGCCGACGAGCGGCTCGCCCCTGCGTGGCCCCTCGACTACCCGGACGGCGCCACCGGCTGGCAGAAGGTGCACTACACCGACGGCCGGCCGTCGGCGGGGGTGCTGTCCACCAACGCGATGTGGTGGCGGTACGGCTCGACCGAGTCCAACGCCAACCGGAAGCGCGCCAACGCCGTCAGCCGGGTGCTGCTGTGCAACGACTACCTGTCGCGCCCCATCGAGTTCGAGCGCACCGTCGATCTGCTCGACTCCGACGCGGTGCTGGACGCGCTGGGCAGTGATCCTGCCTGCGTCGGCTGCCACAGCACGCTGGATCCCCTCGCGAGCTACTTCTTCGGCTTCTACTACTACGACGACCTGTCCGTGGACGAGCTGAGCGTCTACCACCCCGAGCGGGAGGCACTGTGGTCGGCGCTCACCGACATCGCGCCGTCCTACTACGGCGTGCCCGGGTACAACCTCGCCGATCTCGGCGAGCAGATCGCCGCGGACCCGCGCTACGTCTCTTGCGCGGTTGAGACGGCCTTCGAGCTGTTGTTGCGCCGCGAGGCCACCGTGGACGACGTCGACACGCTCACCGCCCACCGGGAGGCGTTCCTCTCGGGCGGTCTCACGCTGCGGGCGTTGTATCGGTCGTTGTTCCGGGACCCGCTCTACCGGGCCGCGCCGTCGGACGACGTCGGAGCGGTGGCGACCAAGCTGGCGCCCCCGGCGCTGATTTCGTCGATGATCGACGAGCTCACCGGGTTCCGCTGGACGGATGACGGCGCCGAGATGCTCGACACCGACGCCGTCGGTCTCCGTACCCTGGCCGGCGGGTCCGACGGCTTCACCGTGCTGTCGACCGCGACCTCCCCGTCGGCCACCGCGCTGATCGTGCAACAGCGCCTCGCGGAGCTGGCGGGCCGGTACGCGGCGGACACCGAGCGGCGGGTCGCCCCCGAGTCCCGCCGGCTGTTTCGGGAGATCGACTTCACCGAGACGCCGGACACCAACCAGGCGGCGATGGAGGCGCAGGTGCAGGCCCTCTACCTGCGCGTCCACGGCCGGGTGGTCGCGGTCGACGCCGCTGAAGTGACCACCGCCCTGGCGCTGTGGAGCACCCTCTATGACCTGGACCCCGTGATCTCCAACGCCTGGGCCGGGGTGCTCACGCTTCTGCTCCGGGACCCTGACCTGGTGTTGTACTGATGAACCGCCGGCATTTCCTTGGTGGGGCCGCCGCGGCGGCCGGTCTGGTCGGCCTCCCCCGGCGCGCGCGCGCTTCGGCGGGGGATCGGAAGTTCGTGTTCGTCTTCAACCAGGGGGGGTGGGACCCGACCCGCGTCTTCGCCCCGGAGTACGCGAACGCCAACGTGGCGATGGAGGCCAACGGCGCGGCGGCGACGGCCGGGGGCATCTCCTACGTCGACCATCCCAACCGCCCCTCCGTCCGGAGCTTCCTCGACGCCTACCACGGACGCGCCCTGGTCCTCAACGGCATGCTGGTGCGGGCCATCAGCCATGACCTGTGTACGGTGCTGGCGATGACCGGGAAGACCACCGGCTCTTCTCCCGACTGGCCGTCGCTCCTGGCCGCCTCGCGCGCCGACAAGTATGTCCTTCCCCACCTGGTGATCGGTGGACCGAGCTACTCGGGCACGTACGGGGCGCTGGTCTCCCGCACCGGCGCCGCCGGACAGCTCGAAGGCCTGCTCAGCGGCTCCTTGTCCACCGACGCCTCGGACATCTCCGTCCCGCGCACCGACGGGTTGTCCATCTCGGCGATCGACCTCGCCCTGGCCGACAACATCGCGGCCCGGCTCGCCCGCGCCGGGGCCGGCGTCGACGGCACGCTCGCGTCCGACTTCCAGCTCGCCACCGAGAAGGCGCTGGCGCTGCGCCGCGCCCACGACGAGATGAGCTTCGCGACCGACGACACCTTCTCGTCGCAGGCCGCGGTCGCGGCCGATGCGCTCTCGCTCGGCTTCTCCCGCTGCGTCAGTCTGGCCTATCCGTCGGATCCCTTCGCGGTGGCCTGGGACAGCCACGGGGAGAACGACAGCATCCAGTCGCCCCTGTGGGAGGGCCTCTTCGCCGGGTTGAACGAGCTGATGGCGGCGCTGGAGGCCGCTCCGGGGGACTCCGGGGGCAGCCTCGCCGACGAGACGATCGTCGTGGTCCTCTCCGAGATGGGCCGGACTCCAGCCCTCAACGGGCAGGACGGGAAGGACCACTGGCCCTACACCAGCGCCATGTTGGTGGGGCGCGGGTTCACCGGCGATCGGGTGGTAGGCGCCTACGACGCCTACTACAACGGGTCGCCCGTCGATCCGCTCACCGGCGAGCTCTCCGAGGGAGGGGAGGTGCCCTCCTCCGAGATGCTGGGCAGCACGATCCTGGCGCTCGGGGACGTGGATCCGGAACCCTACGCGCTCGGCGCCTCGGTCCTCGAGGGGGTGTTGGAGTGATCTGGCTGCTCGTTGGGTGTGGATTGCTCGGCCAGACCGCGTCGGGCGTCGGTTTCGGGGATCCAGTGGGGGACACCGACACTGACACTGACACTGACACTGACACTGACAGCGACACTGACACTGACAGCGACACCGACAGCGACACCGACACCGACACCGACACCGACACCGACGCCGACACCGGACTCCCCGGCATCTGCGACGGGGCGCCGGTGGTGACCTGGGACAACTGGGGACAGGGCTTCCTGATCGAGGCGTGCCAGGGCTGCCACGCATCCAGCGCGGCCGACCGTCACGGCGCACCCGCGGGCGTCGCCTTCGACACCCGCGACGATGCGCTGTACTGGCGCGACCGGATCCTGTACCGGGCCACGGGAGACGCGCCCACCATGCCGCCCGCGGGCGGGACCGAGGCCTCCGACGGGTACCTGCTCGAGGTGTGGCTCACCTGCTGGATTGACCTGGAAGACGCGGCGTAGCCGGATCGGCATCGGGCGGTACAGCGGCCTGCCCGCCCGCCGGGTAGGTTGACGGATGCACCTCTACGGCTCCTACACCTCTCCGTACGTGCGCCGCGTGCGCATCCTCGCCGATGGGCTCGGCGTCCCCCTCGCCATGACCGACGTGGCCACCGAGGCGGGACAGGCGGCGTTGCGGGCCGTGACCCCGTTGTGGCGGGTGCCGACTCTGACCCTGCCGGACGGGACCGCGCTCTGGGACAGCCAGGCCATCCTCGAAGGGCTGGTGCGCCGCCACGGGTGGGGCCCGTTCCGCCCGGTCGTGGACATCGAGCGGGAGTCGAACCTGGTGCTGGCCGTCAATGGGGCCCTGGACAGCGCGGTCAACGTCTTCTACCTCCAGAAGGACGGGGTGGACGCCGCGGGCGTCCCGTACCTGACCAAGCAGAAGGCGCGGGTGGACGCCGCGATGGCGTGGATCGAGCAGCAGCTCTGCGAGGACGCCTTCTTCGACGGGCGGCCCGGCTTCGCCGAGCTGGCCCTGTACACCACGCTCGGCTGGATGGCGTTCCGGGATACCTGGCCGGTGGCCGATCACCCGATCCTGGCGTCGTTTCACGCGCGGTGGGACGCCGAGCCGGGCTGGAAGGCGTCGGCGCCTACCCCGACGAGGTAGCTGATCCTCCCGCGACGCCTTAGTGCCGCGCCCGCTCCGGACCTCCCGATGTCCTTCGAGACCGCCCATCCCTCGCTCGCGACCGCCCTCACCGAACGGGGCTACGCCGAAGCCACTCCCGTGCAGGCCGCCGTCCTCGCCGAGGCCGGTTCGGGCCGGGATCTGCTCGTCTCCGCCCAAACCGGCTCGGGCAAGACCGTCGCCTTCGGGCTCGCGATGGCGGTGTCCTTGCTTGGGGAGAACCCCCGCTTCGGCGCCGCGGGCGCGCCCCGGGCGCTGGTCGTCGCCCCCACGCGCGAGCTGGCGCTCCAGGTCCAGACCGAGCTTGCCTGGCTGTTCGCGAAGGCAGGGGCCCGGGTCATCGCCTGTGTGGGCGGCATGGACGTGCGTCGCGAAGCGCGCGCGCTCGCGGCCGGCGCCCACATCGTGGTCGGCACGCCGGGGCGCCTGTGCGATCACATCGACCGGGGCGTGCTGAATCTCTCGACGCTGGGCGTGGTCGTCCTCGACGAAGCCGACGAGATGCTCGACATGGGCTTCCGCGACGAGCTGGAGCAGGTGTTGAAGGGGACGCCCGCGGAGCGCCGCACCCTGATGTTCTCGGCCACCCTGCCCGACGGCATCCTGTCGCTGGCCAAGCGGTACACGGTGGACGCCAAGCGGATCGCCGCCAACGCGTCCGGCATCGGCCACGCCGACATCACCTGGCACGCGGTGCTGATCGCCCCCCGGGAGCGGGAGCACGCGGTCGTGAACCTGCTGCGCTACCTGGACCCCCCGGGGGCGCTGGTGTTCTGCGCCACCCGCGAGGGCGTCAACCACCTCCACGCCAACCTCGTCGAACGTGGCTTCCCGGCGGTCGCCCTGTCGGGGGAGCTGTCGCAGGCCGAACGGAACCGTGCCCTGCAGGCCCTCCGGGACGGCCGTGCCCGGGTCGGAGTCGCGACGGACGTGGCAGCGCGGGGCCTGGACCTGCCCGACCTCGGCCTCGTCGTCCACGCCGACCTGCCCCACGACGCGCAGATCCTGCTCCACCGCAGCGGCCGCACCGGGCGCGCCGGTCGCAAGGGCGTGTGCGCGGTGCTGGTCCCGGTCAACCGTCGCCGGATCGCCGAGCGCCTGCTCCACGAGGCGGGCGTCGCGCCGCGGTGGTCGGCGCCTCCGTCCGCCGAGGCGGTGCGGAAGAAAGACAAGGAGCGCCTCGTGGCCAAGATGGCCACCACCGACGCCGACGAGGAGGAGCTCGCCGAGGCGGCCGAGCTGCTCACCCTCACCACCCCTGAAGCCGTCGCCCTCGCGTTCCTCCGCCTCCAGCGGAAGAGCCTTCCGGAACCCGAGGAGCTGCCCGAGACGGACGCCCTCGGCAAGCCCGGCCCGCCCCGGGACCCCCGCAACGCGGCCGATCCGCGGAACGGCCCTCCTCGCGACGGCTTCCGTCGGGGCGAAGGCCGGATGGTCTGGTTCCACATGAACGTGGGCCGCGACGGGCGGGCCGATCCGAAGTGGCTCATCCCGCTGATCTGCCGGCGCGGAGGGGTCTCGAAGGGGGACATCGGCGAGATCCGCATCGGTCGCGAAGAGACGCGGTTCTCCATCGCAGAAGAGCTCGCGCGCAGCTTCGAAGATGCCGCCCGCCGCCCCGACCCCCGCGATCCCCGGATCCGGATCGGGGTCATGTCGGGCTCCTGATGCGCGTGGTGGTCGCCATGTCGGGCGGGGTGGACTCCTCGGTCGCCGCCGGCCTGCTGGTCGAGCAGGGGCACGAGGTCATCGGCGTGCACCTCAAGCTGCACGACGCGATCGAAGGCACCGCCGGCCACTGTTGCGGGCTGGACGACATCCTCGACGCCCGCGGCGTAGCCGATCGGCTCGGGTTCCCGTTCTACGTGTACAACCTCAAGGACGCCTTTCAGAAGGCGGTGGTGGACGACTTCGTACGGGCGTGGCGCGATGGGGAGACCCCCAACCCCTGCGTGGCCTGCAACGGGGTGCTCAAGTTCGACATCCTGCTCTCCCGGGCCCGGATGCTCGGCGCCGCCGCCATCGCCACCGGTCACTACGCCCGGGTCGACGGAGGCCGCCTGTATGCCTCCCTCCACCCCGACAAGGACCAGTCCTACTTCCTGTACCCGGTGCGCCCCGACGCGCTCGCGCAGACGCTGTTCCCGCTGGGTGGGTTGACCAAGGCCGAGGTGCGGGCCCACGCCGTGCGCCTCGGGCTGGCGACGGCAGAGAAGCCCGAGTCCATGGACGTCTGCTTTCTGCCCGACGACGACCACGCCCGGCTGGTTTCGGCGTCGGTCGACGTGGACGGGGCCGGGGACATCGTGGACGAAACCGGTCGCGTGCTCGGGCACCACGACGCCTATTGGCGCTTCACCATCGGCCAGCGGCGGGGCCTCGGGGTGGCGGCCCGGGAGCCGCTCTACGTGCTCTCGGTGGACCCGACCACCCGTCAGGTGTGCGTCGGGCCCGAGTCGCGGCTCTACGCCCAGGAGCTGGTCGCCGGCGGGGTGAACTGGATCCGTCGGCCGGCGCCGGACGAGGCGATCACGGTGCGCATCCGCCATCGCGGGGCCCGCATCCCGTGCACGATCCTCGCCGACGATCCGCTCCGCCTCGCGCTCCACGCGCCGGCACGCGCGATCACCGCCGGTCAGGCGGCGGTGCTCTACGCCGGCGACGAGGTGCTCGGCGGGGGCACCATCCGGCGGCGGCCGTGAAGCTCGCGTGGACCTTCCGGGATCCGGAGCTGCTCGAGCGGGCCCTCACCCACCGTTCCTGGGCGGCGGAGAACCACGGTGCCTACTACGAGAACCTCGAGTTCCTCGGCGACGCGGTCCTCCAGCTCCTGGTCACGGACCTGCTGTTCCGCCGCTTCCCCGGCTGGGACCAGGGGCGGCTCTCCAAGGCCCGCCAGAAGATCGTCTGCCAGCCCACCCTCGCGGCCATCTCCGCCGAGCT
>JAYVAS010000300.1:0-3108 GCA_043750895.1 Pseudomonadota bacterium | reverse complement strand
TCGGTCTCGCGCTCGGAGTGCTCGGCTACCTGCCGATCCTCCTCCTCGCGAGTCAGGCCGAGGAGCGCGCGCGGAAGCTCAACGAGCAGATGCCGGACGGTCTCGATCTGATCGCGCGGTCCCTGCAGGCGGGGCACGGCATCTCGGAGGCCATGCGGGTCGTGGCCGAGGAGGCGGCGATGCCGCTCGCCCAGGAGTTCGGGCGGGTCTACGAGGAGCACAACCTCGGGCGGGACTTCCGCGAGTGCCTCCAGAACCTGACCCGACGTAATCCATCCAGCTTCGACCTCCAGATCTTCGTGAGCTCGGTGCTCCTGCAACGGGACACCGGCGGTAATCTCGTCGAGATCCTCCAGAACATCGCGAACACCATCCGTCAGCGCTACGTCTTCCAGGGCAAGGTGCGGGCGCTCACCTCGGAAGCGAAGTTCACCGCGTGGATCCTCGGCGGTTTGCCCTTCGTGGTCGGCGGTATCTTGATGGTCATGCGGCCGAGCTACCTGCTCCCGCTCACGACGGATCCCATCGGGCATCTGATGCTCATCTACTGCTTCCTGTCCTTCTCGTTCGGGGTGTTCGTCATGCGCGACATGTCGAAGGTGGACGTCTGATGGAACCGCTCCTGATCTTCGCGCCGATCGCCGCGATGCTCGCCGTAGGCGGGATCGGGTACGGCGTGTACGCCATCACGGCGCCTCAACGCACCGCGGGGGATCGCATCGCCGAGCTCACCGGCGGCGCCGACGATGCCCTGCGGAACCAGGGCAAGAAGCTCGCCTCCTTCGCGAAGCAGGCGGCCAAGGTCACCACCGCCCAGAGCGAAGAGCGGATCGGCGCCCTTCGTCGTTGGCTCATGCAGGCGGGTTTCCGCGAGCGCAACGCCGTCGAGGCCTACGGCACCGCCCAGGCCGTCGGCGCGGTGGTGGTGGCGGCGCTGGCGTTCTTCCTCGCGTCCCGGCTCGCGCTGGTGTGGCTGCTGCTCGTCACGCTGATCGGGGCGACCGTCGGCTACTACGCGCCCATGCTCTACGTGAGCAACACGCTCACCAAGCGGAAGGCGGAGCTGCTCAAGGCCTTCCCGGACTCCCTGGACCTCCTGGTCAGCTGCGTCGAGGCCGGTCTGGGCCTGGACGCGGCGTTCCGCCGGGTCTCGGACGAGATGGAGAGCTCCGGCGCCGAACTGGCGCGGGAGTACCAGCTCGTCACCCACGAAGTGAACGCCGGCATGGCGCGCAGCGAGGCCCTCCACCGGCTGGGCGAGCGCACCGGGGTCGACGAGATCCAGTCGTTGGTGAACGTCCTGGTGCAGGCCGAGCGCTTCGGCACCTCGGTCGCCCGGTCCCTGCGCGTGCACTCGGACCTCGTCCGGGTCCGGCGGATGCAGCGCGCCGAGGAGAAGGCCGCCCAGGTCTCGCCGAAGCTGACCGTGGCGATGATCCTCTTCATCCTCCCGTGCCTGATCGTGCTGCTCATCGGCCCGGCGGTCATCGACGTGAAGAACATCATCCTGCCGACGATGCAGGGGGGCGGGTGAGCCGTCTCCGCGCCCTCGTGTGCTCGCTGGCGTTGGCTGCGAGCGCGGGTGGTCATGCCGCCGACGCGCCCCGGCCCGACTTCCAGGATCCGAGCACCCGGGCCGAGGCCCAGCTCGACGTCCTCGAGGGGATGGTGGCCGCGGGGCTGACCGATCAGGCCCTCGACGTTGCGCGGGACCTCCGCGCCGGCGGGATGAAGGACGAACGGCTCGACATCCTGCAGGCATCCGCCATGCACCAGCGCGGCATGAGCACCGACGCGGTGGCGATGATCGAGCGGGTAGTGGAACGCCACCCCCGGAACGCCGCGGCGTGGGGGGCGATCGGCCTGATCTACGCCGATCTCAAGCGGGTGGACGACTCGGTCGCGGCGCTCAAGCGCGCGTCCCGGCTCGACAAGGACAACGGGGTGTACCTCAACAACCTCGGGTTCGTGCTCTACGCCCACGGCGACTACGAGCCCGCGGTGGAGGCCTACCGCGCCGCGGTGGTGGTGGACCCGTCCGACGCCCGGACGCGGAACAACCTCGGGTTCGCCCTCGCCCGCCTCAACAAGGACCCCGAGGCGCTCGAGGCCTTCCGGGCGGCCGGCGACGAATCGAGCGCGCGCTACAACCTCGGCGTGGCCTGCGAGCTCCGCAATGACACCGCGTGCGCCCTCACCAACTACCAGGCGGCCCTGGCCGCCAGTCCGGGCTCGGCTCGGGCCCAGAACGCTCTGAACTCTCTTCTATCCGTGGAGTCCCGATGACCCTCCTTCTGCTCGCCGTGGGTTGCGCTCAGCCCCTGCACCTCCAATACGACTACGGGCGTGCGTTCGAAGAGTCGATGTCCATCCAGATGGACCGGAAGCGTCCGTCGGTGGCGAAGAGTGAGTACGAGCTGGCGGGCTCCGAAGGGCTCAAATTGCGCGCGAACGTCGAGACGGCCACGACGGCCGAGAAGTCCGGGGAGATCGAGAAGGTGGACCAATGATCTCTCTCCTCGTTCTGGTGGGCTGCCTGTCCATCCCGGACAGCATTCCCAATCAGGCGGGCCAGATCACCTCCGACGTCGCCCCGGACCTGATGACCGCCGCCACGCCGGACCTCGTGTACATGCTCGCCACCACGGCGCGCTCGCTCACGAACGAAGACTTCCGCACCTGCCCCACCATCATCACCTCCGAGACGGGCATCAGCGTGTCCGCCGACGGGTGTGACGACTCTGCCCAGGTCACCTGGTCGGGGACGATGAACTACAAGAAGGAGTCGCTGTCCGAGACGATCACCTTCAAGGAGTTCTCCGTCAGCGGCACGGGCGGCGACTGGATCGTCACCGGCAGCCTCAACGTCACCTACACGGACAGCCGGTCGGCCGAGATCATCGTGGCCAAGCTCGCGCTGGTCTCCGTGGCGGACACGACGAAGGAGTACTGGGTCGACACCACGGGCAGCTACACCGGCTCCGGCTCCGACTACTTCTACGCCGACACCTGGAGCGGCGAGATCGGTATGGAGGGCTGGGGGCTCGCGAACGTCAGCGGCGCCCGGACCTACGTGGCCTTCGTCAACGGCTGCTACTACGGCGCGTC
>JAYVAS010000299.1:0-3536 GCA_043750895.1 Pseudomonadota bacterium | reverse complement strand
CGAGTGGACCGACCTGGGAGTGGACCCGGTGGCCCTGGGCTACCCGGCCACGCCGGTGGTCTGGGACGGAAGGACCCTCGGCGCATGGTTCCCGACCTTCGCCGCGCTCGGGACGTCGGAGGTCACGATGTCGCTCACGCCGACGACCGCCGCGTGGGCGTGGATGCCGGTCGACGCGCCCTACCCGACGGGTGAGTACCCGGTGAGCGTCTCGCTCCCCCAGATGGAGCTGCTGCTGACCGAGGACCTGGGCGGCGGGTCCACGACGACCTGGCTCTCCGCGATCGTGGACTTCCACGACAGCGACCTCCAGGTCGGGCTCAGCGGTGACTTCGCGAGTATCACGCTCGGATCGCCGGTCGTGTTCGTCACCATCACGGAGAGCCTGTTCACTGCGACCTGTCCCCGCGTCGCGCACGCGATGACGCGGGCCAATACGTCGACGGCGTGCGAACGCCGCATGGAAGCCGCGCTGGCGGATCTGCTCCAGCCCCAAATCGAAGCCCTCGTCCTCGGGATGCTCGACGAAGTCCCGGCCCTCGGAGGTTTCAATCTGGCCGGATACTCCTCGGCCGGCGCGAGGTTCAGCGACGTGCTCTACTGGCAGGACGGTCAGTACATCGCGATGTTCGCGCTGCTGCGCTGATCTACGGGGCGAGGCCACTACGCTCGACGACGGCCGCCAACCGCGACGGCTCGTCCACCGGCGGCGCCCCGCGAGGCTCTCGGTGAGACCCTGCTGCAGCAGTCACCCGCACCCCCGCCCGGTCGCCCCACCGCACTACCCGTCCGCCCCCACAACAGGTAGTCTGTACCGGTGATCCTCCTCCTCCTCGCCGCCTGCTCCCTGCTCGCCCCCGAGGACACGGCGAGTCCCGAGTGCGCCCGTACGCCACCTCTCACCTATGAGAACACGGGCCAGGGGCTCATGAACAAGCACTGCCTCGGGTGCCACAGCTCGCTGCTCCCCGAGGGCATGCGCGAGGAGGCCCCGGTCGGCGTCGACTTCGACAGCTACGAGCGGGTGCTGACCTGGGCCGACCGCATCGAAGCCCGCGCCACCGGGGATGCCCCCGACATGCCGCCCGGCGGCGGCCCGAACGCCGGCGAGATCGCGCTGCTCACCGAGTGGCTGCACTGCGAGGTGGCGGATGATGTCGCGAAGCTCCGTTAGCCTCCCACTCCTGCTCGCCGCCTGCTCCGAGTACGGCGTGAAGCCGCCCGATCCGCCCCTCCCGGCCACGCCCCCCGGGATCGACCCCGACGCCGACTTCGGCAAGCCCCCCGACTGGACCGACTGCTACGAGGGCTTCTACGGGCAGTACTACAACCTCCCCTCCGACCACCCCGACGTCGAGCCCGACCCCGACGCAACGCCCCCCGGGGACCCGGACGCGCTGGACTGGTGGTCCCCCGACCGGCTGACCTTCCGGCAGTACGACGCCTCGCTGGACTACGGCGCCAACTGGTGGCCGGTGGACGAGGGCTTCGACGCCGACCCGCTCTACTTCAGCACCCGGTGGACGGCGTGGATCCGCGCCTGGAGCGGCACCACGGTGTCGATCACCCTCGGCGCTGTGAACGACGTCTGGGTGCTCGCCGACCAGGAGGTCGTGGTCGCCGAGAGCGGGCTGGACGCCTTCGCCCCCGAGACCCACACCTTCGACCTCCCCGCCGGGCAGTACCCCTTCGATGTGCGCTTCGCCCAGCGCTACGGCGCCGACAGCGCCTTCCGCTTCCGCGTGCTCTCGGGGGATGTGACGATCTGCTACCCGGACTTCAGCGGGGAGTAGGGGCGCCGGTCAGCGCGCCCAGAGCCGGCCGCGTGACTCCACCCCGAACACCACACAGAACGCCAGGAAGTCCCAGGCCATGGGCCAGAGGAAGCCGTCGGTGCGGACCCCTTCGAGCCAGCCGGAGACGCTGCCCGCGCCGAACCCCCACCCCAGGAATCCGACGCCGACCAGCGCGAGCAGCGCCCAGACCGCGGAGTGCACGGGAGGGGCGCCCAACGCCGGGGCGCGACGCAGGATGAGGTAGGGCAGGAGCACGAAGCAGCCCAGCGCGAACGCGCCGATGAGGAAGGGCCACGCCGGCACCATCCCCGGCCGGGCCCACTCGCGGCGGAGCAGCGCCGCCATCGTGAGCGGCCACACCCCCATCAACTGGAAGTGGGCGACCACCATCGGGTTCTCGCCCGCCCAATCGCCGGTGAGCAGCCGGCCCAGCCACGGCCACAGATCGGGCCGGTTGGGGGGCGACAGCCCGAACGCGACCGCGATCAGGAGGAGCCAGAACACGAGCCAGGCGATGCGCATGCTGCGTCCTTAGCCCGCCCCGGAACGCGCTACGTTCCCCGAGATGGCATCCCCCCGCGCAGGGCAGTTCGGCGTGTCCCTGGACGTGACGCTCGACCTCCCGCTCGCCTCCCTCGGCAGCCGGGCGCTGGCGCAGCTCATCGACCTCCTGCTGCTGCAGACGATTCAGATCGTCATCGGGCTCCTGGGCCTGTTCGTGCTCGGCGGCGCCGGCTGGGTGGGCTGGAAGGACGCCAGCACCTGGGTCGTCGTCGCCTTCGCCATCGTGATGTTTTCCATCCAGTGGGGGTGGTTCGCGGCGTGGGAGCTGGCCTGGGAGGGGCAGACCCCCGGGAAGCGGGTGCTCGGACTGCGCGTGGTCGCCGACGACGGCTCGGCGGCGGGGACGGTGGCCATCCTGGTCCGGAACCTGCTCCGCACCGTCGACTTCCTCCCCGGAGGCTACTGCCTGGGCATGGTGGTGATGTTCCTCCACCCGCAGAGCAAGCGGGTCGGGGACCTCGCGGGCGGCACGGTGGTGGTCGTCGAGGGGCAGCTCCAGGTAGAGGCGGGCCGCCGCTGGCCGCCGGGCATCGGCGCCGACGACGTGCAAGTCGCTGAGCGCTTCTTCGCCCAGGCCTGGGGGCTCACCCCCGAACGGCGCCGGGAGCTGGCCGGGAAGCTGGTGGCGCGGCTCACCGCCCGCTACCCCGAAGTGTTCCGCGGGCTCCCGGACGACCCGATCGAGGCGCTCGAAGCCGCCTTCCCGCGGGAGGCCTAGCCTGGACTACGCCCAGTTCGTCGCCGCCCGCCGCCCCGATTGGGACGAGGTCCGCCGCCAGGCCCAGGCGCTGCGCGGCCGCTCCGCCGCCGACCTCGACTACGCCGCCCTGAACGCCCTCGCGGCCCGCCACCGCGCCGTGGTCGCCGACTTCTCCTTCGCCCGCACCCGCTTCCCCGGGAGCGAGGCCGAGCGGGAGCTGCGTACGCTGGTCTTCGCCGGGCACCGCCTGCTCACCCCGCCCGAAGCCGGCCTCGGCGTCCGCATCACCACCTTCTTCCGGTACACCTACCCGGCCCGCTTCCGGGCCAGCCTGCCCGCGCTGCGCGTGGCGATCGGCCTCTTCCTCACCGGCATGTTGCTCGGGCTGGTGCTGACCACCCTCAACGAGGCCGTGGCCGTGGCCTTCATCGGCGAGGGCGGGGTCGAGCAGCTCCGGTCGGGAGAGATCTGGACCG
>JAYVAS010000298.1:0-9858 GCA_043750895.1 Pseudomonadota bacterium | reverse complement strand
CATCCCCCCACACTCGTGGTCGGCGGTGACGAGGATGGTGGCCTCCCGCTTGCCCACCCAGTCCAGCGCCGTCCCGACCGCCTCGTCGAAGCTCCCCACCTCGTCGAAGACGTAGTCTTCGTTGTTGCTGTGCGAGGCGTGGTCGATGCGCGCGCCCTCGACCATCAGGAAGAAGCCGTTGGGGTTCGTCTCGAGCTTGGCGATCGCCGCGGTCGTCATCTGGGCGAGCGTGGGGATGGTCCCGTAGCCCTCCACGACGAAGGGCAGGGTGTGGTCGGCGAAGAGCCCGAGCAGCGGCCGGCCGTCGTCGACGTAGGCGGCCAGCTCGGTGGCGTCGGTCACGATGGTCATGGCGCTGGCGTCGGCGATGGGCTCGATGGTGGAGCGATCCCCGCCCAACGCGACGTCCGGCTGCTCGGCGAGGAGCGCCGCGGCGATGTCGGCCGTCTCTCCCCGATCGGCGATGTGGACGGTGAAGCCGGACGGGGTGGCGCCGGTGAGGTTGTCGGTGGTCACGATCCCGACGCTCATGCCGAGGCGCTGCGCGACCTCCAGCACCGACTCGACCTCGACGCCGTCGCGATCGAGGCCCAGCATGGTGTTGTAGGTCTTGATCCCGGTGGCCATCGTGGTGGCCGACGCCGCCGAATCGGTGATGCCCGAGAGCGACGAGGTGCGGATCGTGCCCTGGTAGGGCATCGACTCCATGCGTAGCGTGCCCTTCGCCCCGTACAGGTAGTAGCCCGCCCCCTCGACGTGGGGCTGGCCCATGCCGTCGCCGATGAAGAGGATGACCGCCGGGCCCGCCGCCGGTTCGGCGGTGTCGTCAGTGTCCGTGTCCGTATCGGTGTCGGTGTCCGAGTCGGTGTCGGTGTCGGTGTCGGTGTCCGCGTCCGTGTCGGCGTCCGTGTCGGTGTCGGTGTCGCTGTCCGTGTCGGTGACGACCGGGTCGCCGGTGTCGAACGGCTTGGGATCGGTGTCGACCGGCGCGGGGCCAGTACAGGCGAGGAGGAGGATGGTGAGCATCTCCGTCACCATAGCGCCACTCCACCGTCACGCACACGGCGCGTCGCGGAAGTCCGCCGCGCGGCGGGCGGCTCAGGCCCCCAGTAGCCAGGCGTCCGTCACCCGGAGGAAGGCCTTGGGGGCGTCGTTGCTGTCGGCCACCACGTGGCGGTCGCCCACGGTGAGGTGGTACCGGGTGAACGCCCCGCGGTAGACGGCGCGGTCCACGACGCAGGGTACGCCCGCGTCGGCAAATTGCACCGACTCGGGGCGGAAGCCGATCTCGGCGGAGCCGGCCGGCGCCGGGACGTCGCCCAGCTCGGTGCGCCCGTCGATCACCCGGGTCGGCAACGCGTTGAGGATCCCCACGAACCCCGCCACGAAGCGGGTGGCCGGGCGTCGGTAGATCTCCTTGGGCGTGGCCACCTGCTGGACCTGCCCTTCGGCCAGCACCGCGACCCGATCACACATCGACAGCGCCTCCTCCTGGTCGTGGGTGACCAGCAGCACCGTGAGCCCGGCCTCGCGGGCCAGCACCGCCACTTGATCGCGCAGGTCCTCCCGCAGCCCGGCGTCCAGGTTGGAGAGGGGCTCGTCGAGGAGCAGCACCTTGGGCCGGCAGGCGAGCGCCCGCGCGATGGCGACGCGCTGCTGCTGACCGCCCGAGAGCGTGCCCGGCCAACGGTCCTCGAAGCCCGGCAGGCGCACCCGCCCCAACGCGGCGCGGGCCGCGCCGTCGGGGTCCGCCACCCCCCGCAGGCGCAACGGCCACGCCACGTTCTCGAGCACGGTCATGTGCGGCCAGACGGCGTAGCTCTGGAACACCATCCCCAGCCCGCGCGCCTCGGGAGGGAGCGCCAGCCCCGGCCCCGCCACCCGTTGGCCGTCCACCCACACCTCGCCGGAGTCGGGGGTCTCGAGCCCGGCCACGATCCGCAGCGCGGTGGTCTTCCCACATCCGCTCGGGCCCAGCAGGGCGAAGATCTCGCCCGTCTGCACGTGCAGATCGAGGTCCCGCAGGATCGGGCGTCCCCACGACTTGTTGATGCCCTTCAGCTCTACGCCCATCGGCTCCTCCCCGTCATCAGCGGGCCTCCCACCAGGACCACCAGCCCCACCACCGTGGCCAGCACCGCGGCCTGCTGCGGCGACCCGTAGCTGAGCAGCTCGAAGAGCCGCGTCCCCAGCACCTCGGTGCCGGGCCCACGCAGGAGGACCGACATCGACACCTCACAGAAGCTGCCCGCGAAGACCAGCACCCACCCCGACACCAGCGCCGGCCGCAGCAGCGGGATCACCACGGCGCGCTGCGTCGTGGCCCACGATGCCCCGGCGATGCGCGCCGCTTCCTCGAGGGAGCGGTCGATCGTCCGGGCCGCCGCGCCGACGCCGTCCAGGGGCACGGCGAGCGACTTGGTCGCGTAGGCCAGACCGAGGATCCACGGCGTGTTCGCGAGCGCGAGGGTGAGGGTGAGCCGGTCGGCGAAGATCAGCCGGATCTCCTGCGAGAACGCGAGGATCATCCCCAGCGCGAACACGCTGCCGGGCACCGCCCACGGGGCGCGGGCCAGCGAGGTGAGCGCCGACACCGCGCGCGACGGGGTGCGCTCGGCCACGGTGGCGAGCAGCGCGCCGATGGCCACCGCCAGGGTCGCGGCGCCCACCGAGAGCGCCGCCGACCGGAGCAGCGCCGAGCGTGACCGCTCTTCGCCCACCACCGCCGCCCAGTGGTCGAGCGTGAAGCCGTCGAACTGCCCGAAGGCGGGGGCGAAGCTGGTGAGCACGATGGTGCCCAGCGGCAGGACCACCGCGACGACCAGCCAGCCGACGACCACGCCACTCCACGCGCCCGCGGGCGGGGATGGACGGGGACGGGCGGCCCGACCCCCGGCCAGGCTACGGCTGCCCACCAGGAGCCGCACCAGCGACGGGAGCGCGACCCCCACCACCAGCAGCACCAGCGACAGCGCCAGGGCGAGCGGCCGCCCCGCGACCGGCGACAGCTCGAGCGCGCGGAAGATCCGGAGGGTGAGCACCGGGATGGGCTCGGAGGCCGACGACGAGAGCAGGTAGGGCACCCCGAAGCTGGCCGCCGACGAGCTGGCGACGAAGGCGGCGGCGGCGAGGATGCCCGGAGCGGCGAGCGGCAGGGTGATGCGCCGGAAGACCTGGCCGGGCGTGGCGCCCGACACCCGGGCCGCCTCCTCCAACGACAGGTCGATGCGGCGCAAGGCGTCCCGCGCCGCCAGGGCCACCAGCGGCGACAGGTGGAGCCCCAGCACGCCGACCATGCCGGTCAGGGTGTAGACATCGAGCGGGAGGACCCCGGTGAGCACGCCGTTGGTAGGGTTGGCGAGCACGATCCAGGCGACGGTGGTGACGTACGGCGGCACCGCGTAGGGGAGCAGGATCGCGCCTTCGAGGACGGGCGGTAGCTGACGCCGCGCCGCGACCCAGCCGACCGGCAGGCCCACCGCGACCGCCAGCGCCGCCGAGCCGACCGCGAGCAGCAGGGTGTTGCGGATCGCGTCCCCCTCCCCCAACGCCAGCGACAGGTCCCCGACCCCGAACACCAGCAGGGCGAGCGGGACCAATACGAACACCGCGAGGAAGAGCCCGACCCCGGCGAGCAGCAGGCGCCGCGTCATTTCTGGAGGGCTTCCAGCCGCGCCCGAAGCTCAGGTCCGCGCGCCGCCGTCACCTCGGTGAAGTCCTCCGGGACCGGCGCGAGGACGATCTGGTCGAGGGGCGGCACGCCCTCGGGCGCCGCCATGCCCGGGAACGGGCTGTGCATGCGGCTGCGGATGACCAGGTCCTGCGCGGAGTCGCCCATGAACCAGTCCACCACCCGCATCGCCGCGGCCTTGTCCCGGCAGTCGGTGGGAATGGCGAGCGGCCCGGCGATCGGCACCGCGCCGTCCTCCGGGAAGATGATCTGGGCCACGCCCGGCTTCGACAGGAGGTTGTTGAGCAGGACGACGCCGATCGGCTTCTCCTTGCTCTCGATCCGCCCCAGGACCGCCGAGTTGCCCCCCGCCATCACCCAGCCGTTGGCCTTGAGCCCCTCGAGGAAGGACGGACCGTAGAGCTGATCCCAGGCTGACACGGTGACGAAGGCCGTGCCCGAAGAGAAGGGGTCCCCGGTGCTGAACTTGCCGCGCCACTCGGGGTCGTCGAGGGCGTCGAAGCGGGTGGGCGCGGCCTCGCCGTTGGCGGCGCCGATCACCATCAGATCGATGTGGTGGGCCGCGAAGGTGGGGGTGACCCAGGCGCGGGGCAGGTCGAGGGAGCGGGGCGACACGTACGGGACGAGCAGGTTCCGGTGGGTGAGGTCGACGTACCAGCTCGGATCGGAGGTCGCGAGGATGCAGGCCGCGCTCCCGCCGGCGCTGTGCTCGGCCTCCCACCGCTGCGCCACCTTCTCGGAGCCCCCCTGGAACCACTGGAGGTCGATGTCCGGGATCTCCTTGGCGGCGAGCGCGTCGAACTGATCGACCTGATCCTGGTAGATCGACGTGTAGATCCACACCACCGGCGTGCCGGTGGTCGCGACCGTCGCCGGGGGTCCGAACTCGACCCGGCACCCGGAGAGCCCGAACAGCCCGACCGTGGCGGCCAGAGGCGAGAGACCACAACGCTTGCCGTGCACGTGTCGAAACTCCGGAAGCTGCGCCTATCGCGGGGGGTGGTCTCTCTACCGTGGCGGTCAGGTGCCCGGTAGGCGACTTCCGCGGGTCGTTTGCGCGCCCGACGCCGTCCCGTCGCTCCGGGACCCGATACCTACGCGCGCGTCACCGGTTGCTCGGCCAGCTCGCGAAAGAACCTCCGGAGCTGGTCGATCACCATCCGCGAGGGCCCCACCACCCGGCGCGCCGGCGGCAACGAGGCGAGGAAGATGCGGCCGTACCACATGTCGTGGATCCGGCGATCGAGCACCACCACCGCGCCGCGGTCGGTCTGGGAGCGCACGAGGCGCCCGAAGCCCTGGCGCAGCTTGATGACCGCCTCCGGGAGCGCGTACCCGCGGAAGGGATCGAGCCCCGCCGCCACGAGGCGCTCGTACCGGGCCTCGGCCACCGGCTCGGTCGGGACTCGGAAGGGCAGGCGGGGGATGATCACCTGCCGCAGCCCCTCCCCGCGCACCGAGACCCCCTCCCAGAACGAGTCCGTACCGAACAGGATCGCGCCCCGGTCGGCCCGAAATCGTTCCAGCAGCGTTGTCCGCGCCCCCTTCCCCTGGACCAGGATCGCGTTCTCGCCGCGCAGCTCCTCCGCGACCCGGTCCGAGAGCTCCCGCACCGCCGCATGGGAGGTGCACAACACGAACGCGCCGCCGGCCGACGCCCGGAGGGCGTCCACGAGCACCGGCGTGACCGCGTCCACGAAGCCCGGGTCGTTGGGGGGCGGCAGGTCCTTCGGCAGGGCGAGGAGGGCCTGATTGGCGTAGTCGAAAGGCGACGGGTAGGTCGCGAACTCCCCGCTGAGGCCCACCCGGCCGAGGTAGTGGTCGATCTTCCCGTGCACGGCGAGCGTGGCGCTGGTGAGCACCGTGGCGTGCTGGCCTTCCTGGAGGGTCTGACGGAGGAAAGCGCCGACGTCGATGGGGGCGCGGGCCGCCGCCACCCCGTTCTTGCCCGGGTCGAGGTACCGGCACCATTCCGGTGCCTCGGCGAGGAAGCCGGTCGCGGCCTGCGCCGCCGACTCCAGACGACGCCGCGCGCGGCCCACGTCGAGCAGCGGTTGGGCCTCGGCCGGCGGAATCTCCGTGTCAGCGAGCGCCGCCTCCACCGCGCCTAGTCGGGCGGCGGCCCGCGACAGCTCGTCCGCGAGCTCCTCGAAGAACGCGCCTTCGGGGGGCGCCCCACGCACCCGTTCGGCCTGGGTCCGGCCGTCCCCGAGGATGCCGAAGCCGACCCGCGCCGAATCCCGAACCAGCGACACCGCGTCCAGGGTGGGCCCGACCAGCGCCTCGGCGGGGGGGAAACGCCCCAGCCGATCGAGCGCGCCCGGCCGATGGCCGCGGGGCAGCAGCGGCGCCACCGCCCGCACCACCGACATCGCCGACAGCCGCACCGCGCTCACCGAGGTGGCCGCCTGCTCGAGGTGGTGGGCCTCATCGAGGATCACGCGGTCGAACTTGGGGAGGATGCCCGCCCCCTGGGCCTCGGCCTTCAGGGCCAGATCGGCGAGCAGGAGGGCGTGGTTGGCCACGATGAGGTGGGCGGCCGCCGCCCGTCTCCGTGCCTGGTAGTAGAAACAGGTGTTGAAGTGGACACACCGGGCGCGGAGGGTCTGATCCGAATCGGACTCCACGAGATCCCAGGCGTCGTCGTCGGCCTCGAACCCGGCTTCGGACACGTCCCCCTCGGCGGTGGTCTCTGCCCAGCCGAGCAGGCGCTCCAGCGCCGGGGTGCGGTCCGCGTCCCGGGTCGCGATCTCCACCTTCCGGCGGCACAGGTAGTTGTTGCGCCCCTTGAGCACCGCCGCCTTGAAGTCGGGGCCGAGGACGCGGCAGACGAGCGGGAGGTCGTCGCGGACGAGCTGGGCTTGGAGCGTGCGGGTGTAGGTGGAGACGACCACCTTGGACTTGTTGGCGAGCGCCCACAGCGCCGCGGGCACGAGGTAGGCCAGGGACTTCCCGGTGCCGGTGCCGGCTTCGAGGACCACGAGGCCGCCCCCGTGCAGGGTCTCGGACACCCGCAGCGCCATGTCCACCTGGCCGGGGCGCGGTTCCCAGCCGGGGAGCACCTCGGGGAGGGTCTGGGTGAAGAAGTCCACGATCGCCCGCGGGTCCACCGCGACCTCGGTGCGCCGGGCGGGCTCGACCACCCAGTTGGAGCGGGTGACGGCGTTGTCGACGATGACGAAGCCGACCCCGTCCTCGCCGAAGTTCCCGGCGAGGTTCAGGTCGGGCTCGGACGGCCCGAGCATGCCCGAGGGGTGGTTGTGGATGACCACCTGTCCGTGCCGGGGCCGGGACTGCAGCGCCAGGACGGCGTCCTCGGTGCCCCGGGCGTGGATCTCGATCGCGGTCACCTCGCCCGCTTCGATGTCGCCGACCGCGAACACCTCGATGCCCCCCGCCTCCCGGATCGCCGCCCGCAAGGCGGTGGCGGCATCGACAGTGAATCGGAGCGGGGACATCCGGCGGCCGCTATCCCGCTCGTCGAGGCCACCGTCGTACTCCCCGTCGCCGTCGGTTAGACGCCGGCACCATGTCCCACACCATCGCGCTGGCCGGCGGCGGCACCGGCGGCCACGTCTACCCCGCGATCGCGATGGGCGACGCGCTCCGCGCCAGGGGTCACACCGTCCTCTACTACGGAGAGGAGAAGCGGCTCGAAGGCCGGGTCGCGCCCGAGCGCGGCTACGTGTTCCGGGCGATCGAGGCCGTCGCCTTCCCCCGCGCCGGCCTCCTGGCCAAGCTCCGCTTCGCCTGGCAGCTCCTGCGCGCCTCGTGGCGTACCCGCGCCCAGCTCCGCGCCGACAAGGTCACGCTCGTCCTCGGCGTCGGCGGCTACGTGATGGCCCCGACGGTGTTCGCTGCGTGGTCCATGGGCATCCCCGCGGTCATCCACGAATCCAACGTGGCCCCCGGGCTCGCCAATCGGGCCTGCGCCCGCGTCGCGAAGCTCGTGCTGCTGACCTACGCCGAGACGGCCGCGAAGCTGCCCGGCGCCGCCACCCACGTGGTCGGCTGCCCGGTGAACCCCAAGATCCTCACCGGCGATCGTGCCGCCGCGTTCGCCCGGTACCAGCTGGACCCGGCGCGCCCCACTCTCCTGGTCGTCGGCGGATCGCTCGGCGCCGCGACCATCAACGACCTGGCCGTCGCCGCCGCCGCCGACGGTGGCTTCCAGATCATCCACGTGACCGGACCCCGCTACGTCGACGAGGTGCGTGCCCGCTACGGCACCGTCCCGAAGCACGTCGCCCTGGTCGGCTACGAGGACCGGATGGGCGAGGCCTTCGCCGCTGCGGACCTGGTGGTCTGTCGCGCCGGCTCCTCCACGCTCGCCGAGCTGTGCGCGGTGGGCAAACCGTCACTCCTGATCCCATCGCCGAACGTGACCGACAACCACCAGGAGGCCAACGCCCGCGGGCTCGAACGCGCCGGCGCGGCCAAGGTGAGCGTCGAGCGCGACCTGGACCTCGGCCTCGTGGTCGCGCAGCTCAAGGCCCTCCTCGGCGATTCGACGGCGCTGGCCGCGATGGGGCGCGCCGCCCGCGGCCTCGGGCGACCCGCGGTCGCGGACGAGGTCGCCGCGGTGTTGGAGGGGCACTTCGGGAACGGCTGAGCGGCCCAGACGTCGGTGGACGGACCGGCCCTGTCCGTGAGCGCCCGCGCGGCGCGCCCGCTCCTCAACGACCGGCGGTAGCCGCCAACACCAGGCCCACGCCACCCAGGGCGGCGCCGCGGACCACCACCGTCTCCCCCACCGCCACCGGCTCGCCGTCCACCGTCACTGCGCCCTCGATCACCGTGAGGGCCTGGACGCCCTCCACCCCGAGCACCCGCGCCACGTCGAGGCGGTCGACCCGGAACTGGGGCGCGTCGATCAGCCGGAGCCGACCGTCCCCCACCTCCACCGGCCGAGCGGAGGGCCGCACCGGGGTGCGGGTCGCGACGTCCACCGCGGCGTCGAGGTGGAGCGCCCGGCCCCGCCCCCAGTCGTAGAGGCGGAAGGTGAGGTCCGCCGGCTGTTGGATCTCGTAGAGCAACAGCCCGGCACCGATGGCGTGGATGGTCCCCGGCGGAACGTCGATCACGTCCCCCGCCCGCACCTCGAGCCACCGCAGATCCCCCTCGATCGCGCCGGACATCGCGTGGTCGCGCAGCTCTTCGGCCGAGAGGGCGCGCGTGAGGCCGTAGGCGATCCGAGCTCCGGGCTCGGCGCCCAACACCACCCAGGCCTCGGCCTTTCCCGATGGGGCCCCACACAAGCGCGCCGCCGCCGCGTCGTCCGGATGCACCTGGACCGAGAGCACCTCGCGGGTGTCGAGCAGCTTCACCAGGATGGGGAGATCGACGAGATCTCCGAGCACCACCCCGGGCCGACCGACCACCGGGTTCTCGCGCCAGACCTCCCAGCTCTCCCCGATGCGGGCGGCGCGGTCCTCCCCCTTCTGGAGCTGCGCGGCGAGCGTGGCCCCCCCCCACGGTGGCGTGGTGAGGCGCGGGGAGGTCCGAATCGGAGGCACGGGCCAGCGTATCCGACGACGCGCTCCGACGCGCGCGGTTAGACGCCGGCCCCATGGCCTGGATCCGCCGCACCTGGAGTCGTGTCGTCGCCTGGGCGGCCGGGCTCCTGCGCGCGAACCTCACCCCCAAGGACGTCGGCTGGGCCGTCGGGGTTGGGATGTTCATCGGCGTCCTCCCCGCGTACGGGCTCCACCTGCCGATGTGCGTGCTCGCCGCCCGCCAGCTCAAGCTCAATCAGGTCATCACCTACACCGCCGCCCAGATCTCAAACCCGGTGGTAGCGCCGTTCCTGGTGTACGCCGAGATCGCGCTCGGGGAGTGGCTGCGGTACGGCACGGTGATCCCCGAGCACGCCCGGCAGACCCGCGAGCTCGGCCTCGACACCCTGCGCGAGGCGCCGGATCTGTTCTTGTCCTGCCTGCTCGGGAGCCTCGTGCTCGGCGCCGTCCTCGCCCCGCTGACGGGCGCGGCGGCGGCGTTCGTGTTCCGGTGGCGGCAGAACCGCCGGGCCGCGGCATGACGCCGGGACTCCGAGGGTGAACCGCGCCGCGTGGGCGCGCCGGACGGGCGTGGCGTTGCTGCTCCTCGGGGCTTCGCTCAGCCTCGCGGTCACGCGGCAGTATCCCTGGGCCGCCCTCGCGGGCACCGTC
>JAYVAS010000297.1:0-3261 GCA_043750895.1 Pseudomonadota bacterium | reverse complement strand
TAGACCTCGAGCGCCGCGGCCGGGTAGGCGACGGCGGTGCGCGCCGAGACCTCCACCCGGGTACCCGGCGGGGCGTGCACGTCCCCGCTGGCGTTGGGGACGTCCAAGGGTTCCAGGCCGGTGTAGGTCGGGAACAGGTACCGGAGGGTGATGTCGCCGACCAGCGCGCGGGGCCCGTCGCTCTTACGCGTCGGAACGGGGGAGGCGGTGAGCGTGGACACGGCGAGCCGCTCCAGCGCTTCCACGGGGCCGGTGGGGAGCACGAGGGCCGAGAGCAAGAGGACCAGGGCGGCGCCGAGGGTGGCCAGGGCCGGACGCCGGAGCCGGGTGGCCGGGAGCACCCGACGCGGATCGGTGGCCTCCACCCGCGGCGCCACCTCCGCCGTGAGGCGGCTGAGCAGCGCCGGTGACCCCACCGGCCGGGCGGTCCGATCGAGCACCGTGAGCAGCTCTCCCCGGAGCTCGGGGCGATCGCCCTCGACCCGGAGGGCCTGCATCCGTCGATCCCGCGCGGCGGCCCAACGGAGGAGCGGGGGAACCAGCCCGACCAGGCCCGCGATGCCGATCGCAGCGAGCCAGAGCCAGCCCACCTCGGGGCGGGCCCACCCGCCGTTGACCGCGCCGACCACCGCCAGCCACGCCAGCATCGCCGCCGCGCCCGCCTGGAGCAGGGCTTCGGCGGACAGCAGGCGGCGCTCCCGGCGGACGAGCCGGTCGAGCAGGGCGTGGATGCGACGGAGTGGATCGGTCACGAGGGAGCGCCTGGCGTCGGCGGCGGCCACCTAAGCGAGAAGCGGGTGCCCTGCCCGACCGAGCTGTCCACTTCGATGTACCCGCCGTGCTGATCGACGATGCGGTGCACGATCGCGAGCCCCAGGCCGGTGCCGCTCCCCGGCGGACGGGTGGTGTAGAACGGCTCGAAGATGCGGCCCAGCGCCTCGGGGGCGATGCCGCAGCCGTCGTCGGCGCAGGTGATCCGCACGCCGTCGGCGTCGTCGGCGGTGAGGCGGATGTGGTGCGCCCCCGACTCGGCGGCGTTCAGCAGCAGGTTCACGAGGGCCTGGTGGAGCTTTCCGGCATCGCCCGCGATCACCGGCGTCCCGTCCACCGCGGTGTCCACGGTGAGCGCGCGGAAGGCCAACTGGTGGCGGACCGTCGCGGTGGCCTCGGTGACCAGCGACCCGACGTCGATCGGGGCGACGGTCGGCGCATCGTTCCGCGCGAAGTCCAGGAGGTTGCGAAGCAGCCCGTGCATCCTCTCCACCTCGACCCGTGAACGCGTCACCAGTTCCGAACCTTGCGGTTCGGTCAGCCCGCCCATGGAAAGAAGTTCGACGTAGCCCCGGACCGCGGCGAGCGGATTGCCCAGCTCGTGGGCCAGCCCCGCCGCCAGCCGACCGACGCTGGCGAGCTTCTCGCTGCGGACCAGGGCCTCCTGCGCGCGGGTGAGATCGACGTTCGCTTCCTCCAACCGAGCCATCTGGTCGGCGGTGCGGTTGCGGTAGTCGTGGAGGGCGTCGGACATGCGGTTGAGGGCCTGGGCGAGGTCGGCGAGCTCGGCGGGAGCGTCCTCGGAGACCTGCGCTCCGAACGCCCCGCCGGCAATGTGCTGAGTAGTGACGCGCATCGCCGAAAGCGGGGTCAACACGCTGCGCCGGAGGAGAAAAAGACCAAATCCGACGATGACGGCGCCGGAGATCGCCGCGTGCACGCCCGCGGCGACCCAGGCGGGCTGCGCCAGGGCGCGGGCCTCGAGCTCCAGCGCGACGACGGCGGTAGGCCTGCCCGGCGAACCGACCGGGGCGAGCACGCGGATGCCGGTGTCCGTGGACTCGGTGGTGACCTCGCGGGTGACGAACACCGACTGCACCGCCGACGAGGCCTCCACCTCGGCCCCGGCGACCACCCTGCCGGTGGTCCCGTAGACGGTGATGGTGTCCACCCCGGAGCGGCGGTGTTGCTCCACGATCCGGCGCCAGTCAACCTCGGCGGTGGTTGCCAGTTGCCCCGCGATCACCACCGCCGCCTGCTCGGCCAGATCGGTCGTCGCCTCGGTCAATACGACGCGGTTGGCGATGTAGAACACCAGGACGTCCAGCAAGGACACCGCGACGGTCAACAGTGCCAGGTTGAGCCCCAGCTCGGCCCATAGTCGCGGTCGACGCGCCATCCCCCTTCGTACCCCAATGACGTCGGACGCGCCGACAGACGGAACAGCCGGTGCGTTGCCTAGCAGGATGCTGCAGAACCCTCCCATCGGATACTCGCCCCCCCGAACCGGGGCCGGCGCCGCTCGTCAGTCACGTGTCCCGACACGCTCCATCCTCGCGAATCGCGCGCCAGACGCGCTCGCCAACCGCGGCTCGGGGGGGCTTCGTCTGCTCGGTCCGGGTTCTGCAGCAGCCTGCTAGCGCAGGCGGCGGTAGACCCCGACCACGACCCCGAGGATCTCGACATCGTGGGTGCCGTCCACATAGATCGGTTGGAGCGCGGAGTTGGCGGGCTGCAGGCGGATGCGGCCCTTCTCCCGGTAGAAGCGCTTGACGGTGGACTCTCCGTCCACCATCGCGACCACCGTTTCACCGTCCCGCGCCTCGCGCTGCTTGCGGACGAACACGTAGTCGCCGTCGAAGATGCCGTCCTCGATCATGGAGTTGCCCGACACGACGAGGCCGAAGGTCGGCGTGTCGTGGGGCATCAACGTGCTGTCGATGTGGAGGGTGCCCGACCAGTTCTCTTCGGCGTGGATGGGAGACCCGGCCGCGACGCGCCCGATGATGGGGACGGCCACGGTGGACTCCTGGCGGAACCCGCCGATGGCCCGTTGCGCGAGGCGTACACCGCGAGAGGTGCGCGCTTCGCCCACCCGCTCCAGGTACCCCTTCTTCAACAGGGCCTTGAGGTGGTCGCTCACCCCGTTGGTGCTCCGGATGCCCATGGACTCCCCGATTTCGCGGAGGGTGGGGGGCACGCCCTTCTGGTCCTGGTAGGCCGCGACGAAGTCGAGCAGTTGTTTCTGACGTGGCGGGAGGTCTTCCATGCACCCCCATTACTGAACGGGCGCATGGGTGTCAAGGGGTTCAGTGTAGGAACCGCCCTCCGCTCTTGGGGCCCGTCCGGAAACAACCGTTGCATTCGGCCGCCGCTGCATCCCCGATCCCTGCGTCCCCCTACGTCCTTGGTCAAACCTTGGGTTTGACCAAGGCTTTCGCCGACGCTCTTCGAGCGTTCGTCGGTCACATGTCGGCGGACATGCTCCCT
>JAYVAS010000296.1:0-7608 GCA_043750895.1 Pseudomonadota bacterium | reverse complement strand
CGTCCTGGGACTCGAGTTCGCCGGACAGGTCCGCGAGCTGTGCGCCGAGGCCTACTCCTTCACCACCGACCCGACGCCGGATCTCGTGCCCCGCTTCCTCCCCCACGCGATCGCCCACCTATGGGCGGCCGACGAGGGGTGGCTTCTCCAGGTCGGCACCGACGCCCCGCAGCCGATCCGGCCCGGCGAGACCCACGTCGTCGGCGGCGTGACGCTCGTCGCGCGCAGCCTGTCGCTCTCGGACACCGCCCTCGCCGCCACGATCGCCGCGCGGGAGTCGCTCCGACTGGTGTGCCGGACCACCACGGTCCACATCCACCGCAGTCGGCGCGAAGTGGCCACCATCGACGCGCGGGCGGGACAGCTCCTCTCCGAGCTGGCGCTCATGGCCGCCCCGGTCGAGTGGCTGACCGCCGCGGGCCTCCTGTGGCCGAAGGAGACCGACGTGCGACGCCTGCGCCGCAACTTCGACGCGGTGCTCGCGCGGCTGCGCACCCACCTGCGGGAGGCGGGGGTGCGCGAGGACCTCGTGCGCACCGACGGGCGGGGCAACGTCGAGGTGTTCCTGGACCGCACCGACGAGGTGGTGGACGAGGCCTGACGCCCGACATGGGATCGGCGGGGGAACCGGGTCCGCGGGGTGAGCATACGACTGGAGGGTGAACGCGGCGACCGGCTCGATTCCCGAGCCACGCAGGTTCATTCTACGGAGTTCTCATGTTGTCCCTCCTCCTCGGCGTCCTTCTCCGCCCCGCCTTCGCCGCCGACACCGAACAAGAGGTCGGCGGGGCCCGCGTCTACGGGAGCGCGCGCGCCACCGTCGCCGTTCCCACCGGCTACGTCGGGCTCGCGTCGTCCTACAGCGTCGAGGGCGGCGCGCAGTTCAAGGACGGGAACAAGGTCGGCATCCGACTCGCCTACGTGCCCAACCCTCCCGACGTCTACGGGGACGCGACCCCGAACCACGCGGCCGGCCCGGTCTTCGTGTGGGGATACGTGCTCCGCGTGGCGCCCAGGCTCGACTTCGAGCCCACGGTCGGCGTCGGGGCGCTCTTCGGCCCCAACCCGAACACCGGCGTGAACAAGGTGTTGCCCTACATCCAGGGCGGCCTGGCGATGCGGGCCCGGCTCCCGCTGGCCAGCGGCGCCGCCGTCTCCATCGGCCCCGAGATCGGCTTCGTCCCGACGATCCTCGCGCCCTACATCGCGCTCAGCGTGGGCGGGATCGGCAAGAAGGTGAGCCCGTTGACCGAGGAGGGCGCGGCACCGGCGTCCGGGCAATGACACGACGAATGGAAAGGACGCGTCTCGGCCCTCCAACGGCGGAGCGGTGCTTAAGCTCTGCGGCCGGGGTGGCGTGTGCTCTCCCCTTTGAGGACCAAAATGAACATCGACATCGGCATTCCCCAGGACCAACGAACCCAGATCGTGGACGGGCTCTCGCGGCTCCTCGCGGACACCTACACGCTCTACCTGAAGACCCACAACTTCCATTGGAACGTGACTAGGCCCATGTTCAACACGCTCCATCTGATGTTCATGGGTCAGTACACCGAGATGTGGACTGCGGTGGACCTCGTCGCCGAGCGCATCCGCTCCCTCGGGGCGCCCGCACCCGGGAGCTACTCCGACTTCGCCCGACTCACGTCGATCCGCGAAGCGGAAGGGGTCCCCAGCGCGACCGAGATGGTGCGGCAGCTGGTCGAGGGCCATGAGGCGGTGATCAAGACCGCCCGCTCGATCTTCCCGGTGGTCGGCGCCGCCAGCGACGAGGCCACGGCCGATCTGCTCACCCAACGCCTCCAGATCCACGAAAAGACTGCGTGGATGTTGCGAAGCCTGCTCGAATAGGGCGGCGGCGTGCGTCTCCCGTCCGCGTCGGCACCGACCCAGTTGGAGCTCCCAAGCGAATGACCATCTTCGAACGCACGCTCGACCTCCCCGTCTCCTGCGAACAGGCCTTTGCGTGGCACGCCCGGGCTGGCGCGTTTCCGCGGCTGACCCCCCCCTGGCAGGACACGCGAGTGACCGAACAGACCTTCGCCCCCGGCGCGGACACCCTGCTGGCGGATGGCGGCTTGGCGCGGCTCTCGATCCCGGTGGGCCCGATTCGCGTGAGCTGGACCGCGCGCCACACGGGGTACATCCCCGGGCGGCAGTTCGTGGACACGATGGAAGGCGGCCCGTTCACCCGATGGGTACACACCCACCGCTTCGAGCCGACTCCGGGCGGGTGCCGGCTGATCGACCACATCGACTACGATCTGGGCGTTGCGGGCCTCGTCGTCAGCGGCAAGATGGCGGGGGACCTCGATCGGCTGTTTCGTTTCCGCCACGCGCGCACCGCTGGCGATCTCGCGGCGCACGCGCGGCATCCGGGGGGCGGAACGGTCGCCATCACCGGCGCGACCGGGTTGTTGGGGACCGCGCTGGGAGCCTTCCTCACCACGGGTGGGCATCCGGTCCGTCGGTTCGGGCGGAAGGGAAACGACGGGGACATCCGCTGGGACCCGGCTTCCGGGTCGATCGACACCGACAAGCTGGCGGGCGTCGACACCGTCGTGCACCTCGCCGGGGCCTCGATCGCCGAGCGGTGGACGGACGCCCACAAGGCCGAGGTCATGGAGAGCCGGAAGTTGGGCACGCGGCTCATCTCCAAGGCCCTCGCCGACCGCGCGCGTGCCGGGAACGGAGGCCCGCGCACGCTGGTCAGCGCCTCGGCGGTGGGGATCTACGGCGACCGGGACGACGAGGAGCTCAGCGAAGCCAGCGCGCCCGGGAGTGGTTTTGCGGCGGAGGTCTGCAAGGTCTGGGAGGCCTCGACGGCCGAGGCCGAGGACGCGGGGATCCGGGTCGTCCACGTGCGGCTGGGCGTGGTCCTGTCGGCGCGGGGCGGGGCGCTGGTGCAGATGCTCCCGCCCTTTCGCGCGGGGGTCGGTGGGCCGGTGGGCACCGGCCGCCAGTGGTTGCCCTGGGTCGCCGAGGATGACGTGCTGGACGCGATCCTCATGGCGATGAACGATGACGGGCTGCGGGGGCCGATCAACGTCGTCTCTCCGGGGATCGCCCGTCAGCGCGACTTCGCCGGCGCGCTCGGGAAGGCCCTCGGTCGCCCGTCCGTCGTACCCGCGCCCGCCTTCGCGATCCGGGCGCTCTTCGGGGAGATGGGCCAGGAGCTGCTGTTGGCCGGTCAGCACGTCCTCCCCGAGCGGCTTCGAAACGCGGGGTACACGTGGCGCCGGCCGGACCTTCAGGACGCGCTGGCGTGGGAGTTGGGGGAGTGAGCGCGCCGAGGGTCCGGTTCACGTGGGCGCTGATGGGCGCGGTGTTGTTCGCGGGTGGGTGCGCCACGACCACCACCCAGCGGCTGGGCCTGGCCCCGGTTCAAACGGTGGCGCGCGTCGAACTCTCCCGCTACCTCGGCCAGTGGTACGAGATCGCCAGCTTCCCACAGAGTTTTCAGGCCGGCTGCACCGCGACCACCGCGACGTACACCTTGCGCGAAGACGGCGAGATCGACGTGCTCAACCGCTGCCGCAAGGGCTCGATCGACGGAAAGGAGAGCTCCGCGCTCGGGCGAGCCCGGGTGGTCGACGGAACGACCAACGCGCGGCTCGAGGTCAGCTTCTTCGGGCCCTTCTGGGGGGACTACTGGATCATCGATCTCGCGCCCGACTACACCTACGCGGTCGTGGGACACCCGGGGCGCGACTACCTCTGGATCCTGTCGCGGACGCCCATGATGTCGGAGGACAACTACCGCGGCATCCTCCAGCGCCTCGAGGGTCAGGGCTACGAGACCTTCCGCCTCGTGCGCACGCCCCAGGTCGCGGGGGCTCCGGCGGACGTTCGTGAAGCCGGCGCGCGGGCCGCCGCGCGCTCGCGTCCGTGCTTAGGCTTGGCCACTCAAGGAGTCTCCATGCGCGTCCACGGCAACCGCGGCAGCACCTGCACCCGCAAAGTCCTCATGACCTTCGCCGAGAAGGGCGTCACGCCCGACTTCACCGACGTGGAGCTGGCAAAGGGCGAACACAAGCAGCCCGCGCACGTGGCCTTCCAGCCCTTCGGCCAGGTGCCCGTGCTGGTGGACGGGGATTTCGTGCTCTACGAGTCCCGGGCCATCATCCGCTACCTCGATGAGGTGTTGCCCGGCACGGCGCTCACCCCCAAGGACCCGAAGGCGCGCGCGCGCATGGAGCAGTGGATGAGCGTGGAGACCTCCAACTTCACGCCCCACGCCATGAAGATCGTGTACCAGACGGTGTTCGCGAAACGACGGGGTGTGGAAGGCGACGCCGCGAAGATCGCCGAGGGCCGCGCCGGTGCCCTCTTCGCCCTGGACGTGCTCGACGCCACGCTGGCGCACCAGCCCTACCTGGTGGGCGAGCAGTTCACCCTCGCCGACCTCACCTACATGCCGTACCTGCACTACCTCGACCAGGGCGGGCAAGGCGATCTGGTGGAGAGCCGCCCCAACGTGGCGGCGTGGTGGGACCGGACCCGTGCGCGCCCCACCTGGGGGAGCGTGATCGGCTGAGGGCTCACCCCGTCCGGGCGGCGATGTACGCCACCAGCGTGTCGAGGGTGCCCACCTTCCCGTAGTCCGCCTCGGGGATGGCGACCCCCAACCGGGCGTGCAGCGCCTGCACCAGCCGAAGGAAGTCCATCGAGTCGATGTCCAGCTCCTCCCGGAGGTTGCCGGTGCGGCTCACCCGCGCGAGGCTCGCGCCCGGGGCGATGTCGTCGAGCAGGGCGGTGAGGTGCGCTTCGATGGCTTCGCGGGTCATACGATCTCCTGGAGTTGGCGGTCGACGGCGAGGAGGAACAGGGCGCCCCGGTGACCATCGGAGGCGCGGTGGTCACCGGCGAGCGTCGCGGTGACCACGGGTCGGACCGCGAGCATACCGTCGACGGCGACGGGGCGTTCGGTCACCCGCCCGAAGCCGACCAGGGCCACCTGGGGCGGCTGGATCACCCCGAAGACGGTCTCGACCCCGGTGTCGCCCAGGCTGGTGATGGTGAGGGTGCCGTCGGTGACCTCCGAGCCGCGCAGCTTGCCGCTCCGCGCCCGGCTCACCAGGTCGCCGAGCCCGACCATCACCTCCGCCGGGGTCAACCGGTCGGCGTCGTGGAGGGCGGGGTTGACCAGTCCGCCGCCCCGGAGGGAGATGGCGATGCCGGGGTGGATGCCCGGGGCCGGCCGGTACTCCCCGTCCACCCAGAACCCGTTCAGGTCAGGGAAGCGAGGGAGCGTGCGCGCGACCGCCCACACCAACAACGCGCCGGGCAGCACCCGCTCGGCCGGCGGCCGGGTGGCGTTGTACTCGGCCAGCCAGTGGTGCGCGTGGTGGAGATCGATGTCGTGCGCGAGGTAGTAGTGAGGGATCTCGCGCTTGGAACGCGCCATCGCCGCGGCGATGGCCTGGCGCATGGGGGAGAGCCTCGACGGGTGCGGTGCCGGGGTCGGCGGCGCGGCCGGAGCGGGCGGCGCGGCCACCGTCGACCGGTCGCGCATGGCCCGCTCGACGTCGGTGCGGACCACCGCCCCGTGGTGGCCGGTCCCGGCGATGGACGCGAGGTCGAGGGACTCGGCCCGCGCGAGGTGACGCGCCGACGGGGTCGCGCGGATCCAGGCGGCGAGCTGCCGCCCAGCCCCGTAGGCCATCCGGATCACCACCGGTACGCTGACCTGGCCCCCCGACATGTGCCGGAGCGTCGCCGCGTTGTTGAGGATCTGGTCGAGCGCGAGCATGCTGAAGTTGACGCTCATCACCTCCACGATCGGCCGCATCCCGCCCAGCGCGCAGCCGATCCCGGCTCCTACGAAGGACGACTCGGAGAGCGGCGTGTCTCGGATGCGCTCGGCTCCATAGCGCTCGTAGAGCCCCTTGGAGACCGCGTAGCACCCTCCGTAACGGCCCACGTCCTCCCCCATCAGGAACGCCTCGGGGACCGCGTCCAGCACCTCGCGAAGGGCCTCGCCGAGCGCTTCGCGGCCGGTCGTCTTCCCCCCCGTGCGCGCGGGCGGGGCCGGGCAGATGGCCCGCGGGGTGGTGACATCCCGGGTCAGCTCCTCCACCGGCTCCCATGCCGACCCCTCGGCGAAGGTGACCGAGCGCTCGACCTCGGCGGCGACCTCGGCGGTGACCGCAGCGACATCGTCGTCGTCCAGCCAACCCTCGGCACGCAGCAGCGCCTCGAAGCCCGCGATCGGATCGCGGGTCTTCCAGTCCTCGACCTCCGCCTTGTCCCGGTAGAGCTGGGCGTCGAACATCGAGTGCGCGCGGAACCGGTAGGTGCGGAACTCCAGGAACTGTGGGCCCCCGCCCTCCCGAGCCGCCACCGCCGCCCGCCGGACGGCCGCCTCACAGGCCAGCACGTCCATCCCGTCGACCCGCTCGGCGGGCACGCCGTAGGCACCCGCCTTACGCACGAGGTCCACCTCGGACTCGGATCGCGCCAGCGCCGTCCCCATCGCGTAGAGGTTGTTCTCGCACAAAAACAGCACCGGCAGCTTCCACAGCGCTGCGAGGTTCATCGCCTCGTGGAACTCGCCCTCCGCCATTGCGCCTTCCCCGAAGAAGCACGCGGTCACCGCGGCGCGGTGCCCCATGGCGTCGGCGAGCGCCAGCCCGACGGCCAGCGGCAGGTGACCCGCGACGATGGCGTTGCCGCCGTAGAAACGCCGGCTGGCGTCGAAGAGGTGCATCGACCCGCCCCGCCCACGGGAGCAGCCGTCCACCTTGCCGTACATCTCGGCCATGACGCGGACATGGTCAGCTCGTGGGCTCGAGGGTGGAGAGGTCACCCTCGGGGAGGCCCAGCTCACGGGCCTTGAGCAGACGACGCAGGATCTTCCCGCTCCTCGTCCGAGGAAGGCTGGGGAGGATGTCCAGCTCCTTGGGGGCCACCGCCGGTCCGAGGTGCTGACGTGCCACCCCGAGGATCTCCCGGCGCAGGGCGTCAGTGGCCTCGACGCCGGGCTTCAGCGATACGAACGCCTTGACGATGGACCCGGCAACCGGGTCGGGCTTGCCGATCGCCGCCGCCTCGGCCACGGCCGGATGGAGCAGCAACGCGGTCTCGACCTCGAAGGGCCCGATCAAATGACCGGCCGTCTTGATCACGTCGTCGTTGCGGCCCACGAACCAGAAGAAGCCGTCGGCGTCACGCCGTGCCAGGTCGCCCGAGAGGTACCAGCCGTCCTCGAAGCACTTCCGGTAGCGCTCCTCCTCGTTCAGGTATCCCTGGAACATCGATGGCCAGCCGGGGCGCAGGGCGAGCTCGCCCTCCTCGTCCACCGCGGCCGGCACCAGATGGCCTCCGGCGCCCCGCACCAGGATCGCGGCTTCGACGCCCGGGAGGGGTCGGCCCATCGAACCCGGGCGGATCTCCATCGCCGCGTAGTTCGCGATCATGATGCCCCCGGTCTCGGTCTGCCACCAGTTGTCGTGGATGGGCAACCCGAAGGCCTCGATCCCCCACAGTACCGCCTCGGGGTTGAGCGGTTCCCCCACGCTGGCGATGAACCGGAGCTTCGGGAGCGGGCGCTCGCGGGCGAGGTCGGTCCCCGCCTTCATCATCATCCGGACGGCGGTGGGCGCGGTG
>JAYVAS010000295.1:0-4300 GCA_043750895.1 Pseudomonadota bacterium | reverse complement strand
CAGAACGCCGACCTGGTGCTGATCCTGGGCTGCCGCCTCAACATCCGCCAGGTGAGCTACAACTGGGGCAGCTTCGCGCGCGCCGCGTACCGCGTCATGGTGGACGTCGACGCCGCCGAGCTGCACAAGCCCACCCTGAACATCGACCTGCCCATCCACGCCGACGCGGGGGACTTCGTGGCGGCGCTGCACGCCGCGGCGGAGACGGCGGGCCCGTCGGTGGACCACGCCCCCTGGGTGGCCTGGTGTGCGGCGCGGCGGGAGCGTTACCCGGTGGTGCTCCCCGCGTACTGGGCGGGCGAGGGACCGATCAACCCCTATTGTTTCGTCGACGCGCTCTCGGACGTCCTCGGCGACGACGACATCGTGGTCACCGGCGACGGCACCGCCTGCGTCGCCACCTTCCAGGCGCTCCGCCTCCGCGCCGGGCAGCGGCTGTATTCCAACTCGGGTTGTGCCTCGATGGGCTGGGATCTGCCGGCGGCCATCGGCGCCGGGATCGCCGCGCCCGGTCGACGCATCGTGTGCCTCGCGGGAGACGGCAGCCTGATGATGAACGTGCAGGATCTCGCCACCATCGGCGCCCAGGGCCTGCCCATCAAGCTCCTGCTGCTCAACAACGACGGCTACCAGTCGATCCGGCTCACCCAGAACGCCTTCTTCGCCGGCAACGAGATCGGGGTCGGCCCGGCGAGCGGGGTGGCCTTTCCGGACTGGGCGAAGCTCGCCGACGCCTTCGGGCTGCCCTTCCACCGGGTGAGCACCCACGCCGATCTGCGGGACGGGCTCGCCGCGTTCTTCGCCGCGCCCGGCGCCGGTTTCTGCGAGGTCGTGCTCGACCCCGGCCAGGCCTTCGCGCCCAAGCTCTCCTCCCGTCGGCTGCCCGACGGGCGCATGGTCACGTCCCCCCTGGAGGACATGGCCCCCTTCCTGGACCGCGACGAGCTCGCGTCCAACATGCTCATCCCCCCTCTCGAACCCTGACTCTCCGGAGCATCCGCGTGCCCTCCATCAACCGTAATGTCTTCGACGAGCTGTTCGTCCTCGAGCTTGCCAACAACCACTGGGGTCGGGTCGAGCGCGGGCTGAAGATCATCGAGGACTTCTCTCGGGTGGTCCGCTTCAACAACGTCCGCGCCGCGATCAAGCTGCAGTTCCGGGACGTGGAGAACTTCGTCCACGCCGACTTCCGCGACCGGCAGGACATTCGGTACATCAAGAAGACCTTGGACACCCAACTGTCCCGCGACGAGTACGCGGTGCTCTGTGAGGCGATCCGTGCGTCGGGCTGCATCCGCATGGCCACCCCCTTCGACGAGAAGTCGGTCGACCTGTGCGTCGAGCTGGGTATCGAGATCATCAAGATCGCCAGCTCGGACCTGAACGACTGGGTGCTGCTGGAGAAGATCGCGAAGACCAAGAAGCCGGTCATCGCCTCCACCGGGGGCTCGTCGCTCAAGGACATGGACGACCTCGTCACCTTCTTCAGCAACCGGAACATCCCGCTGGCGCTCAACCACTGTGTATCGCTCTACCCGAGCGAGGACGGCGAACTGGAGATGAACCAGATCGACTTCCTCCGCGACCGGTTCCCCGACATCACCATCGGCTTCTCCACGCACGAGTACCACGACTGGTCGTCGTCGATGCTGGTGGCCTACGCCAAGGGGGCCCGCACCTTCGAGCGCCACATCGACATCGAAGCCGACGGCATCCCGGTGTCACCCTACTGCACCAAGCCGGAGCAGGCGGACGCCTGGTTCCGGGCGTTCCACAAGGCCAAGGTCATGTGTGGCGCGCCGGGCTCCCACAAGCGCATCCCGCCCGAGCGGGAGGTGAAGTACCTCGACGCCCTGGTACGCGGCGTCTACGCGGTGCGGGACCTGCCGGAAGGCCACCCCATCGCCGATGAGGACGTGTACCTCGCGGTGCCGCTCCAGCAGGGGCAGATGAGCTGTCGCGAGCTGATGCGCGGGGAGCGGCTGTTGCGGCCCGTCAAGAAGGACGCGGCGCTCTGGATCGAGGACGTGGACACGCCTTACGCCAAGGTGCCGAGCATGCGTCGGCTCATCGCCGAGCGCGGGCTGCCGGTGGCGCCGCTCGCCGCGGGGAAGGTGACGGAGATCGGGAAGAAGGGCGGGTGATGGCTGCGGCGGGCCGAAGCGGTCGTCAGCAAGCGTCGTTCTTCCCGCCCTCCTGACCCGTCACCCGTTCCACCCTCAGCGCTCCGCCCTCCGGTCCCACCGCCACGAACCGGGTCCCCGCCGTCCGCGCCGCCACGCGGTCGGCCGGCGTGTCCCCCACGTAGACGACGTCCGCCGGGGCCAGCCCGGCCGCGGCGATCAGCTCGGTCAACATCGCGGCCTTGTCCAGGGCGGGTCCACCCGGCCCGTCGACGCAGCGCACGCGCGTCACGAGCGGCGCGAGGCCCAGCGCGTCGAGGATCCGGAGGGTGGGTGCCAAGGGCTTGTACGTCGCCACGTCGGCGGGGATGCCGGCGTCCGCGAGCGCACGCAACGTCTCCAGCGCGCCGGGAAGGGGCACGACGTCCCGCCAACCGTCCCCGTCGTACCGCTGGCGGAAGGCAGCGAGCACGGCGGCGTGGGTCGCGGCGGACAGCTCGGGGGCGATGGTGGGGATCATGCGCGCCACGGGCGGCCCGACGAACAGGGCGAGGGGAGGGAGGGGGTGACCGGGGACCACGGCCTCGAAGGCCCGGGTCAGGGTGAGCACGATGCCGGGGACGCTGTCGATGAGCGTGCCGTCCAGGTCGAAGATCACCCGTCGGACGGTCACCGGGGGGGCCGCTCGTCCTCAGGGTAGCCGACCCGGCCCCGCTCGATGACGTGCGGCAGACCCCGGACCTGGGTGAGCACCGCCCCGACGTACTCGCCGAGGATGCCGAGCGTGAGGAGCTGCACCGAGCCGAGGAAGAACATGCCGATGAGCAGCGGCGCCGAGCCGAGCTGGAACTCATCCCACCACACCAACTTCGCGACGAGGTAGCCGCTGGCCACGCCGAACGAGAGCGCCGCGGCGAGGAACCCGCCGATGGTGGCGACCCGCAGCGGCACCTTGGTGTGGGTCGTGATGCCGAGCATCGCGAGGTCCCACAGGGTGTAGAAGTTGTTCTTGGTGAGGCCGCGCTTGCGCAACGGCTGGTCGTACGGGATCCGGACCGCGGGGAAGCCGATCTCGGAGATCAGCCCGCGCACGTAGGGGTAGGGGTCGTTCATCCCGCGCAGGATCTCGATCACCGTCCGGTCGTACAGCCCGAAGCCGGTGAAGTGCTCGATCAGCTCCACGTCCGCCATGGCGCGGACCAGCTTGTAGTAGGTCGACCGGAGGACCCAGAACGCGAGCGACTCCGCCGACTGTTTCTTCACGCCGATGACCACGCGCGCGCCCTTCTCCCACTCGGCGAGGAATTGGGTGAGCAGCTCGGGGGGGTCCTGGAGGTCGGACGCCAGGCAGATCACGGCGTCGCCGCGCGCCTGGAGGATGGCGTGGAAGGGCGAGCGGATGTGGCCGAAGTTGCGCGCGTTGAAGATGCCGCGCACCCGAGGGTCCGCGGCGGCGAGGGCGCGGATGCGGCGCTCGGTGCCGTCGACCGAGGCGTTGTCGATGAGGAGGTGCTCGTAGTCGTGCTGCGGGAGGGTCGCGAACACCGCGGCGATGCGCGCGTGCAGCTCGTCGACGTTGTCCTCTTCGTTGTAGCAGGGGGTGACGACGCTGACGAAGGCCATGGGCGGGCGAGTATAGCGCCCGCGGCCGATCAGGGCTGTTGGGCCATGAGCTCCTCGGTCCACTCGATCATCAGCCGGACGCCCTCGTCCTTGGTGACCCGTGGCTCCCACCGCAGGAGGCGCATCGCCTTGTCCCCGTTGGCCACGAAGAACTTCTGGTCGTGTGGGCGCCAGTCCTTGCGCACGAAACGAAGCCGGCCGCCGATGTGCCGTTGGATCTGCTGCAGCAGCTCGAGCACCGAGAGGCTGTTGCTGATGCCGCCTCCGATGTTGAAGGCCTCCCCGCGCGCCCGGATCGGGCAGGCCGCCGCCGCGAGGTAACAGCGCACCGCGTCGTCGATCCAGAGGAGGTCCCGCACCTGCTTCCCGTCTCCGGAGATGCTGAAGGGCGGGCTCCCGGGGCTGTCCGCCTGGGCTTCGAGCGCCTTTCGGCAGAACCACCCGACCCACCCCTGGTCGGAGGTGGCGAACTGGCGGCCGCCGTAGATGGTCGAGTGCCGCAGGACGATGGTGCGGAGCCCGTAGATCCGCGCGTAGTCGAGCACGTACTGGTC
>JAYVAS010000294.1:0-2201 GCA_043750895.1 Pseudomonadota bacterium | reverse complement strand
CACCGCCCAGGGCCCGCCGTCCACCGACAGCTCGCAGGGGCGGCCATCCTCGGCCACCACGCGCAGGACCCGGGGACCCGGCGCCTCCATCGACAGGCTCACCGCGTCCGCACCCAACCACAGCGGCAGGGCCTGGTCGAGGGCCAGGGGCAGCTTCCGGAGCACGATCCCGGTTGAGACCCCGGGCTGGTTCCCCTGCCGCAGGGCGTAGGTGCCCTTGGTGAGCGACAGGGAGGTGAACTGGGCCGACGCGCGCAGCCCCAGGGGGCGTAAGGGGTTCGCCCCCAACGCACCGCGCACCCGGTCCGCCCACCCGCCCGGGCGCAGCGACGCGGTCACGATCCCGGCGGAGGTCGGCTCGAGCGTGAGCCGGTAGAAGCCCGGGTTCAGCTCGACCCGCCCCGGACCCGCCAGAGCCGCTTCTTTGTAGTTGGGCGGCCGGGCCAGCGGCTCGAAGCGGAAGCGGGCCGCGACGCCCTCCAGCCCCACCTCGTAGGTGCCGGCGGCCTGCACCTCGACGAGCACCGAGGTGGTGGCGAGCAGGTTGAAACGACGCTCCCAGCGGAGGTCGGGCCCGGCGAGGATCGTGGACGTCGCGATCGGCGGCTCGTCCGGCTTCCGACCGTCGAGGATGGCCGTGGCATCCACGCTGTCTCCCGGCGCCCCGTCGGGGAGGGTGGCCAGGAACCAGGAGCCGTCGGACGGCACCGCCACCTTCGGTCCGGGCACAGGAAACCAGGCGAGGGTGTAGGGTGTCCCAGCGTCCGCCCGTACCGAGACCACCCGAAAGCCGGCCTGGGTGGCGGTGACCGACACCTGGGGAGGCATCGACTCCTTCCGGATCCGCCCCACGGTGCCGGACGAGAAGGGATCGGGCGCCACCGGCGCGACCGCGACCGTCGCGTCGCCCGGGGTGGCGAGCGCGAGGCTGACCCGCTGGGTGGCCCCGGGAACGAGGTAGCGGTCCACCCCCATCCCGGAGGCGACGTAGCGGGCGCGGCCCGCCTCCGCGAGCACCGGCATCCCCACCCGCAGGTGCAGGGGTTGATCCGCCGCCGAGGACGCCCAGGGCAGGCTGGCTCCGCCGTAGGCGATCACCGCGTAGACGCCCTCCTCCACCGCGGTCGAGATCGTGCACCGCCGCAGGTCCCGCCCGGGGCTCGGGGTCTCGACCACGCAGTCCGGGGCCACGTCCACGAGCCAGCTGCCGTCCCGCCAGATGCGGAGGTCGGCCAGACTGCGGCCGGCGGCTTCGATGTCGAGCTGGCCTTCACCCTGGATCCACCAGGTGCGCTGTTGCAGGTCGGCCAGGGTGGACACGATCGGCTGAAGCGGCCGGATGCTCACCGCCGGCACGTTCAGCTCGGCGAAGGGGCGGACCGAGATGCGCGCCTGCCCCGTCCCGGCCGGATCCGACCACGCGGCCACCTTGTACTCCCCGCGATCGAGGAATGTGTCCAGCCGACCGTTCCGTTCGCCGGCGACGCCGACCACCTCCCCGGGGCCCGATGCCCGCGTGACCAACTGCACCGCGGTGCCCTGCGGCGATTCGGCGCTGATCGCGTACCGACCGAACGCGGGGACCGTGACCAGGGTGGACTGCTGACCGCTCGCCGGCACGGCCGGGCGCTGCACCACCACCCCTTCGGCCGCGGCGGCGGAGGGGACGGCGAGCATCGCGGCGACGAGGAAGACTGCGGGCATGGGTGGCTCCCAGCACCCTCTAAGCAACCGCCGTGCCAGAATTTGGCCGGATCAGATCGGCGTCTGACCCACCGGCCCGCGCCGACGCCGGCCCCACAGCGCGAAGAGGCCGATCAGGACGGCGCCGGAGAACCCGCCCGGCCCGCGGCTGTTGCAGGCACAGCCGTCCACCCACTGCTTGCCGGCGTCGTCGGGGTTGGTCCCCGTGCCGTCGGGCGTCTCGTCGGTGGAGCCGGTCGTTCCCGCGCCGGTGTCGGCGGTGTCGGTGGTGCCGCCGGTGTCGCCGGGTTCGGTGTCGACCTCGTCCTCGGCGAGGGCCCGATCGACCCAGTTGATGGTGTCCTCGCTGGTGTAGCGCTCGCCCAGGGCGATCTGCCAGGCCTTGTCCGGATCGGTGCCGGCGTCCTCGATCAGCAGCTCCCCGGTGATGGGCGAGGCATAGAGCAGGTCGAGGTGGGAGAGGTTCACCACGGCCGTCTCGACGACCGTTGCGCCGC
>JAYVAS010000293.1:0-6947 GCA_043750895.1 Pseudomonadota bacterium | reverse complement strand
CCTTCCCCATGTCGCAAGGCGTGTACGAAGTGAGCGCGGTGTTCCAGAAGTGCGCGAACCCGCCCCCCGGCTACAGCACCGAGGCGGGTCGCACCCAGTTCCGCTCCGACTTCTGGGACATGAAGTCCGAGAGTTCCTACGTCGACGCCACCTTCGTCGAGACCAACCCTACCAAGGCGACCGTGGTTGCCACCCTTCGCAAGGTGGTTCACGGCACCTGCAAGATTCGGTGAGGCCGCTCATGTCGCCACGGCTCCTTCCCTTCCTCTTCGCCCCGCTCGTCCTTCTGCTGCCGCCGGCGCGCGCCGCCGAACCGGACGGGTGGTCGAGCTACGGCACCGACGAGCTCTCTTCCGGCATGGAGCGGGTACCGCCCGCGATCCTGTTCGTGGTCGATCTGTCCTCGGACATGAACAACCCGTGCGACGGGGTCTCGGGTGATCCCTGCATCGACGACACCCGGGATGCCATCCTCCAGGTGGTCCGCCACTTCGACTGGGCCACCTTCGGGGTGGTCGGCACCTCCGGCACCGACTCGGACCAGACCTTCGTGCGCATCGCGCCCGTCGGGAGCACCTACGCCGAGATCGCGTCCGCGCTCGGTACGCTCTCCGCCCACAGCGACCCGACCAACAACCTCGCCGAGGTGCTCGTCGACATCGGCGAGAACTACCTCTCCCTCTCGGCGACGCTCGACAACGAGGACAACGACGGCGACGGCTTCACCGGCGACTGGGACGAGAGCCCGGTCGGCTACGAGTGCTCCGAAGTCCACATCATCACCTTGACCACGACCCACCCGTACAACGACCGGGACCAGGTCAACACCAGCACCTACGTGGCCGGGCTCGGGAGCGACGTCGACTGCTCCACCGGCTCGCTGCACTCCGGTGACGAGTGCCTCTACGACAACATCGTGTCGTCGCTCTACAACTTCGACTTCTCCAGCTACTCCGGCACCCAGCGCGCGGTGGTGCACACCGTCGGTCTCTCGCTCACCTCGGGGAGCGAGGAGGACCAGCTCTTCCAGAACGCCGCGGACCAGACGGCCGGCGAAGGGCTCTACAGCAACGCCACCTCCAAGGGCGAGATCCTCTCCGGCATCCTCGGCGTGCTCGCCGAGGTCGCGAGCGGCACCTTCACCCGGTCCACGCCGGTGGTGTCCTCCGACGGTGCCTACCTGATCTACGACTTCTACGAGGTCGTCGGCGACAACCCGTTGGCCCAGGGCCACGTCCGCGCCTACCAGTTGGACACCGACCCCGCGTCGGCGACCTACGGCACGGTGCTCTACACCGGGCCCTCCGCCTACGGCGGCGCCATCTGGGACGGTGGCGACTTGCTCGTCAGCCGCCCGGTCGTGCACGCCGAGTCCAACCCCGAAGACCGCGACGGTATCGGGCAACGCGACATCTACTTCTACGAGGACAACGCGGCCGGCATCATGGGCTCCGAGGCGAGCATGAATCGCCGCATCGGCTTCGACCGCGAGTTCGTCACCGACGTCGGCGGAGCCTCGAGCGTCTTCTCGCAGTACTTCGACACCACGCCCCCCGGCAGCGGCTGCGACCCGGCGGACTGGCCCTACGACTTCACCCAGGACTGCAACGTCGACACCGACGACCTCCAGGCCATGGTGGACTTCGTCCGCGGTCTCCCCACCGCCGAGTTCAAGTACCTCGACGTGGCGCGCGGTTCGTGGAAGTTGGGCGACTCGCCCTACTCCATCCCCGTCGTCGTCAGCGCCCGGAACAACAACTACACGACCGACACCACCTACCGGGAGTTCCTCGAGGATCTCGAGTTCCAGAACTACCCGTCGGTGGTCATCGTCCCTGCCAACGACGGCATGCTCCACGCCTTCCGGCTCGAAGACGATCCCGGCACCACCGGGTCGGACGAGACGGGGCAGGAGCTCTGGGCCTGGATCCCCGGCTACCTGCTCCTGCGCGACAAGCCGACCGAGTGGGCCTCGGGCCTGACCGACCTCATGTGGTACGGCCGCACCTTCCTCTTCGACGGTACGCCCGTCGTGGAAGACGTGTGGATCGACGACGATCCGGTCTCGAGCACCGGGTACAACGTCAAGTCGGCCGACGAATGGCACCGCGTCCTCGTGGTCCAGCAGGGCATGGGCGGCCCCACGACGCTCGCGCTCGACATCACCGACACCCAGTCCCCGACCTTCCTCTGGGAGCAGACCAACACCACCGACACGTCGGCGCAGGGCTACACCGTCGGTCGGCCGGTCGTGTTCAACGTGTACGATGGCAGCGATGCCTCCAACCCGCACGACCGCTGGGTCGCGATGTGGGGCGGTGGGCAGGCGGTCGGCTACACCAGCCTGACCACCGGGACCGAGTACTTCCGTTCCACCGAGGCCAGCCTCTACATGTGGAACGTCGGCGACGACGTCTGGGGCACCAACTCGGTGGGCTACTCGGACGCCGGCAACAACGTGTCCAGCACCTACCCGGACCTCTCCACCAACGGTGGTGCGGAAGCGTGGGGCTCCCTGGATTACGACAGCGACGCGCCGCTCGAGAACTCCTACATCGCGGCGGCGCTCGCCGCGGTGGACGTCGACAACGACGGCGACGGCGACGTGGTCTACTTCCCGGTCACGTCGGTGTACCGGCCCACGGACGAGTCCGGCGGCGGCATGACGGACATCCAGGTGCCCGGCTCCTCGTGGATGTTCAAGGCGGTCATCGACACCTCGAACCCCGACGAGCTCGAGTGGTGCCCCTGGTACGATCCGGTCAACGGGACCAACGGCTCCAACGGGATCCCCGGGTCCTTCCGGCCCGAGGTGTACTACGCGGCCACCGCGGCGTGGCTGCCGGACGGCAAGCTCGGGATCTACTGGGGCACCGGGACGCCGTTCGGGCGCGAGGTCAGCACCCGCGGCTACTTCTTCGCCATGTACGACGATGACCCGTTGTCCTGCACCAGCACCGCGCAGCCCATCGCCTGTACCGACGCCAGCGGCGCCGTCCAGGACGGCTACTACGAGCTGCTGCAGTCCGAAGGGCTCACCGCGGACCCGGTGGTCTACGCCGGGGTCGTGTACTTCACGACCTACGAGCCCAACGCGAACCGCTGCGAGGCGGGTACCGGCCGCGTGTACGGCCTCCGCTACGACGACTGCACCCCCGGCCTGGACACCGACGGCGACGGCGACGCGGACGCGAACGACAACGCGTCCCAGAGCTACGGCAACTACGTGTCGGGCGTGTACCCGGGCGAGGGCATGGTGTACTTCGGTACCGCGAACCCCACGACCGACGGCAGCGGATCCGCGGTCGAGACCATCGTGGCGGTGACCGACCCCTTCCTGGGGACGGCGACGGTCGCGTGGATGGAGCTCTACTAGGGCGCCCGCTGATCCTCCCCTCTCCGATCAGCGGCCGGGCTCGGGGTTCGCGACGCCGAGCTCGGCCTGGACCGCCCGTAGGTTCTCGCGGGCGGCGACGTTGCCCGGGTCCCGCTCCAGGACGGCCTTGAACGAGGCGGCGGCGAGCGCGTACTGGCCGGCGAGCGCTTGCACGCGGCCCAGCTCACCGCGCGCCGGGAGGTACTCCGGGTCGATGGCGAGCGCGGCCCGGAGCTCGGCGTCCGCGGCGCGGAGGTTGTTCAGCCCGAGGTGGGCCGCCCCGGCGAGCATGCGGGGTTCGGCGCCGGGGTCGAGCGACTTGGCGCGCTCGGCCTCGCTCAGGGCCAGTCCCGGGCGCCGGGTGGCCAGGTAGAGGTACGCGAGGGCGACGTTGGGCATGGCGGGAACCGGCGTCTCCCGCGCCGCGGCGCGCGCCGCCGTCTTCAGGAGGCGCTCCGCCTCTTCGTAGTTTCCCGAGACGGCCAACAACTGCCCGAGGTTGTAGGCGGTCGACGTGCGGTCGGGGGCGAGGGCGTAGGCCTTCCGCAGGGCGGCTTCGGCCGCGGGGAGGTCCCCGCGGATGCGGGCGGTCCGCGCGACGCCGTCCAGACCCACGAGGTTCTCCGGATCGGCGGTGACGCACGCCTGGTAGGCCGCCTCCGCCTGACTCACGTCGCTCTTCATCTCGGCGAAACGCCCGCGCGCGCATGCCGTCTCTCCGAAGCCGGGCGCGATCAGCTCGGCGTTGGTCAAAGAGGTCTCGGCCTCCTGCCAGGCGTGGGAGCCGATCCCCTCCGCCGCGGCGCGGTTCATCGCGGCGCGGGCGCGCTCGAGGTGCGGGCGCACCAGGGTCGCGATGACCTGACTGTTGCCGGCGCCGAGCATCCGGGCGCGGGTGATGGCCTGCTGAATCGAGCCGCTGTCCCGGTCGCGGACCAGGCCGAAGAACTCGCGCTGGCTCGCGTGTCGGGCCCGTAGTTCGCTGACGGGCGTGTCCCCACCGAACCAGGACGCGGGGTCGAACGCCGCTCCGTCGACGTCCAGCAGGGGGAGGGGAGGATCATCCTCGATCACCGGTAGGGACAACGGGGGGCGGCCCGGCACGGCGAGGCGGGTCAAGGCCTCCCGCCCCGCGATGAGGCGCCCGCCGATGTCCAACGGCCCCCGCATCCCGACCGCGCGCAGGCCGTCCGCGTCGGCGCGGGCGCAGGCCACGAGACCGGCCCACGGGACAGGCGCGGCCTCGGCGCGCGCCACGAAGACCGCGCTGTCGACGCCGGCGGGCGGCGACCAGACCGTCACGTCCGGGAAGATCGCGAGGAGGTCGTCGACGATGCGGCCGAAGTCACCCTGGGCGAGCCGGGTGGTGCCGACAGCCAGGACGAAGACCCCGCCGGGGAGCAGATTGCCGCGGACGGCGGCGAATCCGCGTCGGTCGGGCACCGTGTTCCGGCCGTCGGTCCACCCGGTGCGCGCCACCTGGACCACCAGATCCGCCGGCGCTCCGAACCGGAGCAGCATCGGTGCCGGGACGCCGATCGCGCGGACCGCCGGGCTCAACCACGCCGCCTTGACCGCGGGCATGCGCTCCGCGTGCGCGCGCGCGAAGGCCAGATCGGGCACCGAGACGTCGACCGAGAGGAAACCCTGGGCGGTCACGGCGCGGGTGACGAGGGCCAGGTCGTCGCCACCGATCCGCGCGCGCGTGCGGCCGGGGGCGAGGCACGCGCCGAGCGTGCCGGCGAAGGTCTCGGCGTCTCCGGCGCGGCTGGTGGGATCGGCCGCGGTTCCGTCGAGATCGGCGATGGCGCCGCGTTCGCTGGTCCAGAGCGCGGTGGTGCCGCTGGGACCGAGGGTCACGGCGCTGGGCACCGAAGCCGCCCGGAGCGCCTCGGTGCGCGCGCGCGCCAGGGCGTCATGTCCGAAGGTGGCCAGCGACCGCGCCGAGGGGGTGATCAGCCCCGCAGGCAGGAGAGGAAGGAGCCAAAGCGTCGCCGCCGCCGCGAGGGTGCCGACCCCGAACCCCCGACCGGGCCGCGCCGCGCCGATCAGCGCGCCACCACCGAGCCCGAGCCCCGCCGCGAACACCGCGCCACCGAGCCCGGCCAGGTGGCCGTCGATCCACGCGGGCCCGGCAGCCCACGCGGCCCCCGCGGCGCCGAGGACCAGGAGACCGCTGATCAGCGCGGGCGCCCCCGCGACGCAGCTGCCCACCGCGAGCCCGCCGGCGAGGATCGCCCACCCCGTCCCGGTCGGGTCCAGCGGGCTGCGCGCCACGGTCCAGGCCGCTACCGCGACGGCGACCGAGATTCCGGCGAGAACGGAGCGGCCGGCAGCCCAGGGCGCCCGCGCCCGCGCGCCGCCGCGCCGCGCAACGAACAGGACCGCGATCACGGTGATCGCAGCCGCCAGCTCCCGCGGCAGCAGGAACACGAGCCCGCCGACCGCGGCGCCCGCGAGGCGCGCGGGAGCGCCGAAGGGCCCCTCGATGCGCGCCAAGGGGGAAAGAAGCGCTGCCAAGGCCAACAGATCGACGGTGATCACCGCGGTGCGTACGTCCAGCCATCGGGCCGCCGTCCCGGTAAGATCCTCAAAACCAAAGAAAAACGCGCCACCGAGGATCGCCACGAGGGCGCCCGCGCCGCGCGCCGCCGGGAGGAAGGAGAGGAGGAGGAAGGGCCCCGCGAGTGCGCCGATCATCGCGGCCGGGCCTGCTCCGCACGCGTCGATCAGCACGCGCAGGTTCAAAGCGACGCACGCCCCGATGGCCGCTCCGGCGGTGCTCGTCTGGGACACCGTTGGAGCGGGGGAAGGCACGTTCGGAGACTAACGGTTTTTGGAGAGAGTTGACCCGCGCCCCGGTGTCCTGCTACAACGAGGCCGCCCCCACCCCGGATGCGGTTTGGCCTTGCTCGCCCGTACCCAGACTTCGGTCGCCCTGGACATCGGTTCCAGTCACGTCAAGCTCCTTGAACTGGAGCAGGACAGGACTGGCCGGTATCGTCTCAAACACTTCGGCATCGCGCCGCTTCCCCCGGAGGCGATTGTCGACGGGGCGTTCATGAACACGAGCGCGATCGTCGGCACGGTGAAAGACCTGCTCGCGAAACATCGCGTCAAGAGCAAGGCCGCCGTCGTCGCCGTCGCCGGCAACTCGGTGATCATCAAGCGCATCTCGCTGCCGGTGATGACCCAGGAGGAGCTCGAGGAGTCCATCACCTGGGAAGCCGAGCAGTACATCCCGTTCGACGTGAACGACGTCAACATCGACGCCTACATCCTGCAGGGGCAGGCAGACGAAGCCGGACAGATGGAAGTGCTCCTCGTCGCCGCGCGCAAGGAGCTGGTCAACGAGTACCGGCAGTTGATCATGGAGTGCGGGCTTCAGCCGGCGGTCATCGACGTCGCGGCCTTCGCCCTCGAGAACATGTACACCCTCAACTACGATCCGGTGGACGAGCCGATCGCGCTCGTCAACATCGGCGCCAGCTCGGTGAACATCAACGTGCTGCGGCGGGGCGTCAGCGCCTTCACCCGTGACATCGGCCTGGGTGGTCGCGCCTACACCGAA
>JAYVAS010000292.1:0-5034 GCA_043750895.1 Pseudomonadota bacterium | reverse complement strand
GAACGTGTCTGTGGCTGCACGGTGGAGCTGCTGGATCCCTTTCGGCGCATCCAGGTCGACGAACGTGCGTTCAACCCCCGCTTCCTCCAAGACGTCGCGTCCTCCGCGGCGGTCGCGGTGGGGCTGGGCTTGCGGAGGCCTGACGACAAATGATCCGCATCAACCTCCTTCCGGTACGCCAGGCCCGCAAGCTCGAGGCCGCGCGCCAAGAGCTGGTCATGGTGGTGGCCGGTGGCGCGCTCGTGCTGCTGGCCTGCGTGGCCGGATGGGTGTTCACCAACGCCCAGCTCTCCACCATCGCCTCCGAGAACACGGGGCTGCAGCGGGAGATCGATTCCCTCGCCGCCGACGTGAAGAAAGTCGACGAGATGGAGAAGTTCAAGGAAGAGCTCGAGCGCAAGCTCGGGGTCATCGCTGAGCTCCGCGATCGTAAGAACGGCCCCGTGCACATGATCGAAGAGCTCTCGATGGCGACCCCGGAGCGGCTTCAGCTGGTGTCGCTCCAAGAGCAGCGCGGCGAGTTGAAGATCCAGGGGCTCTCGGTGAGCAACGAGATCATCAGCCAGTTCCTCCGCGCGCTCGACGCCTCGCCCTACTTCGACGGTGTCTACCTCGAGGACATCGAAGCCAAGGCCGATCAGAAGGACTCCCCGGTGCCGGTGAAGTCCTTCAAGCTCTCGGCCAAGATCGTCACGCCGTCGACCGACACCAAGAGCGGCGTCAAGAAGGACGCCGCGCCTGATGCTCCGGCCGCTCCCGCGGCCCCTGCGGCTCCCGGAGGTGGCGCGTGAAGCGGCTCCTCGAAGGATTCCAACGGCTCCCGCGCTCCCAGCGGTGGATGCTCGCCGGGCTCATCTACCTCCTCATCGTGGTCGGGTTCTACTTCTCGTTGATCTCCCCGACCCTCGAGGACATCGACTCGGCCCAGGCCAAGAACCGGGACCTCACCGAGCAGCGCAACAAGGTGCGCGCCCGGGCACAGAACCGGGGCGCGTTCGAGGCCGAGCTGGAGAAGCTCGCCGCCGAGCTGAAGCAGGCCCTGAAGGAGCTCCCCAACGACCGCGAGATCCCCGGGTTGTTGTCCGAGATCGACTCCCTGGCCCGAAAGAGCGGCCTCGAAGTCCGTAAGTTCCAGCCGCTCCCGGAAGTGATGCACGAGTTCTACGCCGAGGTTCCGGTCCAGATGGTCATGGACGGCGGCTACCACGAGTTCGGCATCTTCTTCGACCGGGTCAGCAAGATGAGCCGCATCGTCTCGGTCACCGACTTGAAGGTGGGGGATCCCACCGAGGTCGGCCCCGAGGTCACCCTCAACACCAGCGGGCGCATCGTGACCTTCCGGTTCCTCACCGAAGAGGAAATCAAGCGCAACGCCGAGAAGGGCAAGACCGGCCCGAAGAAGGAGGGCGAGTGATGAAGCTCCTTCCCCTGCTCGCGCTGTTCGGCCTGGCCGCGTGCGGCGAGCCCATCGCGCCCGGCGGAGACGACGGAAAGGCGCCCCCGAAGGCCGAGCCCAAGGTCGAGGTCGCCGAAGAGGCGCCCGCGGCTGAGGAAGAGGTCGTCGAGGCGTACTACTACAACCCGGCTGGAAAGCGGGATCCGTTCCAGGGATTCCTCAATCGCTCACGCGAAGCCGCCAGCAAGGTGGCCGACGACGCCCCGCCGCTCCAGCGCTGGGACGTCGAGAAGTTCGCGCTCAAGGGCGTGATCTGGGACACCGCGGCACCCCGGGCGTTGCTGCTCGACCCCGATGGCCTCGGCCATGTCGTTCGGGTGGGCTCCTACGTCGGTCGGAACTGGGGAAAGGTCTCGGCCATCTCCCCGTCCGGGGTGGTGGTGACCGAGGAGTACCAGACCATGGATGGTGAGCTGGTGGTCAACCCTGTACAGATTCGTTTCCCGGGACGGGAAATCTGATGCCTATCTTCTCGCAGTCTCGTGTCGTACGAGGAGTCCCCATGAAGGTTTCCGCCGCGTCGGTCGGCTTGGCCCTATTGTTCGGGTTCGGCCTCGGTGGCCTGCTCGTCCCGAGCTTCGCCCATGCGGCGGACCTCGCGTCGGTCGGTGGCGCGCAGATCGGAACGGCGGACGACGTCACCGTCGTCCACATCCAGCTCGCGGCCGGCACCCCCACCGCCAGCGTGTTCCGTCAGTCGAACCCCGAGCGGCTCGTGGTGGACATCGCCGGTGCGTCGCTCGTCGAGGGCGGCGAGGCTCCCGTGGGCGGGATCGTGTCCCGGTCGGAGTTCTCGGCCTTCGACGATGGCACCCAGAACGTCCGGCTCACGCTGTACCTCACCGGTTCCGCCACCTACGACATCAAGAACACCGACGGCGCGATCGTCCTCACGCTGCGCGCGGGCGCGGTCCAGGACCCGCTCGCCTCCGCGGCCGGCAAGGACGCCGAGGCTGACGGTGTTCGTCTCTCCGGCCCCGACAACCAGCCCCTCGGGCCCCGGCTCGCCACGCTGGACTTCCAGCAGCGCGAGCGGGTGAGCCGCGTGCTGCTCGGCCTCTCCGACGTCGAACCCCAGATCACGCAGCCCGAGCGCAACCTCATCGCCGTCGACCTCCCCGGCGCGACGATGCCCGAGAGCCTCAAGCGCGAGCTGGACACGCGGTTCTTCTACAGCGCGGTCGACTCCGTGCGCGCCTACACGACCCGCGCCGGCACCCGCATCGCGATCCGGCTCCGTGAGGGCGCCGAGTACGCGGTCAAGAAGGAAGGCGGGCTCACCCTGCTCGAGATCCAGATCCCCAACGATCAGGTCGCCGCGCGCGAAACGGCCCTGTCTCGCAGCGCCGCCGCGGCCCCGTCGACGCCGACCACCAACGGCGGAGCGCCCGTCACCAACGGGACCAACACCGAAGTCCTGATCTCCGCGTCCGGAGAGAAGGTCGATCCCCAGGCCCGGTACGGCGCCGGCACCGGCAGTCGGCTCAGCCAGAGCCCGCTCTGCTACACCGGCGACATGGGCGGGGGGGCGCGGAAGTTCACCGGCCGCCGGATGAGCATCGACCTGCAGGACGCCGACATCCACACGGTGTTCCGCTTCTTCGGCGACTTCGGGGACATCAACATCGTGACCTCCGACGACGTCGCTGGAGAGGTCACCGTGCGCATGAAGGACATCCCGTGGGACGAGGGTCTCGCGGCGGTGCTCCAGTCCAAGAGCCTGGCCGCCCAGTGCATCGGCAACATCGTCCGCGTCGCCTCGATCGACACCATCCGCTCCGAGCAGCAGACGGCGCTCGAGGCCAAGAAGGCCAACGACGAGATCGAAGAGCTCCAGCTCTACGTCGCGCCGCTGAACTACGCCCAGGCGGACGAGCTCGAGAAGCAGGTGACGGCGTTGGTCTCCAGCCGCGGGTCGGTCCAGATCGACGAGCGCGGCAACCAGCTGATCGTGCGCGACCGCGAAGAGAACGTGGCGCAGATCCGCGAGCTGCTCCGGCACGTCGACCTCCCCAACCGCCAGGTGTCGATCGACGCGCGCTTCGTCGAGGCGAACACCAACATGGTGCGGGACCTCGGCATCCAGTGGGGCGGAATGATGGATGCCTCGGCCACCACCGGCTACCCCACGGGCCTGTTCTTCCCGAACTCCATCGGCGCGGCGGGCGGCATCAACCCCACCACCAAGGTGGAGCAGCAGTACAACGGGAACTCCGGCCTGCTCGCCGACCTCGGTCCGGCGGCCGCCGCGAACTCCGCGCTGTCGATGCAGTTCGGGACCATCCCCGGTCTGTTCAACATCGACGTCCGCCTCGCGGCGGCGGTCACCGAGGGATGGGGCAAGATCATCTCGAGCCCCCGGGTCACCGCGTTGGACAACGAGGAGGCGACCGTCATCCAGGGCGCGCGCATCCCCTACCTGTCCACGAGCCAGAACGGCACCAACGTGCAGTTCATCAACGCGAACCTCGAGCTGACGGTCACGCCCCACATCACGTCGGACAACACGATCTTCCTCGACATCAACCTCGAGAACAGCCGTCCCGACTTCAACATCACGGCGCAGGGCCAGCCGGGCATCTCCACCAAGTCGATCTCCACCCGGGTGCTCGTGCCTGACGGGGACACCACCGTCCTCGGCGGCGTCTACCAGACCCAGGAGACCTACTCCAGCTCGCGCATCCCCGGGCTCGGGGACATCCCCATCCTCGGCTACCTGTTCCGCAGCTCCAACAAGACGCGCGATCAGAACGAGATGTTGGTGTTCATCACGCCGCACATCATCCCGGTCGACGGCGGCTGAGCGCGCCGAGCACGCCCCGTGCCTGATCCCGCTGTCGTCCGTCGGGTGGCCCTGGGCGGCCCGATGGGCGCGGGGAAGTCCACGGTCGCGCGGCTGCTCGCGGCGCGGTGGGGGGTACCCTCCGTGGACCTCGACGCCGTGTTGGGCGACATCCCCGCGATCTTCCGCGACCACGGCGAGGCCGAGTTCAGGCGTCGCGAGCGGGCGCTGCTGGCCGAGGTCGCGCGCGGGGTGGGCGTGCTCGCGCTCGGCGGCGGCACCCTCGTGGACCCGGGCAACCGGCTCCTCCTCGCCGACTGGCGGGTCATTGTCCTGATGGGGTCGGCCGAGACCCTCCGTGGCCGAATCGGTGAGCGGCCTGACCGACCCCTCGCGCCCCAGCTCGAGGCCCTACTCGTGTCCCGTCGCGCGGCATACGCGGCAGCCGGACCTCAAGTCCAGACCGACGGGCTCGAAGCGGAGCAGGTCGCCGATCGTGTGGAGGCGTTGTGTTGAGCGAATCGAGTGTCGTTCCCATCACCGTCGACGGCGGGACCTACCCCGTGGTGCTCGCGCCGGGTCTGGACGGGTTGGGCGCGGCGCTGACGGAGGCGCTGCCGGTCGGACGCTGCGTGGTGGTCACCAACGACGTCGTCGGCCCGCTGCACGCGGCCGCGGCGCTGGCGTCGCTTACCACGGCGGGCTGGGAACCGACGCTGATGACCCTCCCCGACGGGGAGCACCAGAAGCACGCGGCCACCTGGCTGGGCCTCGTGGATTCGCTCCTCGACGCCGG
>JAYVAS010000291.1:0-24537 GCA_043750895.1 Pseudomonadota bacterium | reverse complement strand
TCGGTCACATGTCGGCGGACATGCTCCCTCCTCGCTCCTTGGGCTCGAGGCGCATCGACGCCCTCGGTCCGACACGTTTATTGACGGACAGGCCCTTAGCCCGGGCTAGGAACTCCGGCGGCGGCCGGAGAAGAAGCGGACACCCAGCGCGCTGGCGGCACGGAACCACACCCACGGCGGCACCAGGAGCGAGCGTCCCGGCACCAGGGGCTCGGTGCCCGAGCTGGGCAGGGTGGGGTAGGCGGGGTGGACCTCGGCGATCCAGCGGGGGCCGTCCGAGTCGAGCACGAGCTGGGTGCAGGGGTCGCACATCGCGGGCAGGAACCGCGCGATCCACGCGACGCCTTCGGCGGGGCAGGGGTCGGTGAGGACGACTGGGCTGGCGAGTCGTAACGAGCCGCTGGCGCTCTGGATCTCGAGGATCCGGAACCCCAACCCCGCCGGTCCGGGTACCAGGGTCTGCGCGACCGAGGCCTTCACCGCGTGACGTTCGGCCAGGAAGGTGCCCGGCGCCTGACAGCGGACAACTTCCTCCCGGTCGACCCGGAGCTCCTCGACCATCCCCGGCATCCAGCTCATCCAGCGGGCGTCGGCGGCGAGGGCATCCTCGAGGTACGCGAGCTCGGCGAAGGAGGCGTCCTCGATGGGGCAGCCGAGCTGCTGGGTGAGGCCGGCCACGACCTCCTGCCGAAGCCGCGGGGTGGGGGTCCGGCCGCGGGCGATGACCTCTTCGCCGAGGAGGATCCAGCGTTCGTTCTCCCGGAGGTGCGTCGTGCGGGCCAGAACGGCGGCTACGCGCTCGGGGCTCAGGTCCTCGTCTCGGACCAGCGTGGTCACGCAGCCCACCGCCACCCGCTCGCCCGGACCGTCAAGGGTGATGGCGAGGCCGTGGAGGGCCTGGTCGGGCTCCTCGCGGAGCAGGGCGGCGTGCCGCGGCTCGTAGTCGGCGTGGGCGCCGCGGGCGAGAGCCCAGATGCGGTCCCCGGCGAGGATCTGATGGTCCTCCATGAGCCGGCGGAGCTCGTCCAGCGTCTGGCATTCGTGGGTCATGGCGCCGAAGAGCCGCCGAATCCAGCCCGCATCCTGGATGAGCTCGTCGGCCCACTGCTCGCCGCACGTCGCCCAGTCGGCCTCGGGGTCGTCGGAGGACGGCCAGACCGAGAGCAGGAAGGTCAGGAGGTGGGCGACCTGGTATCGGAAGTAGGGGCCGGGCGGATTCTTGACACGATCGAGGATCCACGGGCGGAGGTGCTCGGGGAGGGCCTGGGCACGCTCCAGGATCCGCTCCCGCTCGCCATCACCGAGCTTTCCGTCGGCCCATGCGACCACCAGCATGGGCAGGAATCGCAGGATGTGCGGTTCAGGCTCTGCGAAGCCCAGGTCTCGCCAAAGCCGGCGGTCGATCGCGGCAAGAAGTACGGGGCGGTTGGTCATCGGGGGTCGGGCGGCGCTCGGTTTGATGGCGGGGACCGAAGGAGGTAGGGGGCGGCCTCGGGCCGACCAAGGCCGCACGGAGATAGCATGTCCCGCACCCCGGGGCGACTCGGCTGGACGCTGCTTTGGGCGGTCGTATACGCCCACGTCGGAGCGTCCATCTACTACGTCCCCGGGATCCTCCGCGTGGCCGTGGGAGATCAGGCGTTCGTCCTCGTGCTCCTCGCGACCGCGGCGCTCGGGGTTTTGGGGGTCAAGGAGATCGAGACCGCCGGCCGTTTCCCCGGCGGGGGTGGCGCGGTGAGCCTGGTCGAGCGGGCGTTCGGTCGGTGGTGGGGGTGCCTGGTCGCGCAGGTCCTGACCGTGAATTTCTTCCTCGCGGTGGCCATGGCGGTGACCTCCGCCGTCCAGCAGATCGTGGTGATCGCCCCGATCGCGTCGCCGACGGCGGCGGCGCTGGGCTGCCTGGCGGTGCTCGGGGTCCTGAACGTGGTCGGATTGAAGGTGGGCCGGTGGGTTTCGTTGGGGCTCACCGGCGCGGCCCTCCTCGTGGCGCTGTTGTTGGTCGGACTCGGGGTGGCGTGGGCCCTCGGCGGCGGAGCCCGTCCCGCGGAGGTGTGGGCGTCGGCGGGCGTCGGCGTCCCGGCCCTCGGCGGTGTTGGGGTGGCGTGGCTGGCCGTGGGAGGGATCCAGTCCTTCTCGCTGCTGGCGCCGGCGATGCGGGATCTCGGCGGGACGCCCCGCCGCACGATGCGGGCGGTGCTCGTCGCGGTGCTGCTCACCGCCCCTGCGCTCACGTTCCTCACCGCGGCCCATCTCCCCGACGGGGTCGGGGAGAGCGCGCTCGTGACCCGGCTCGCCCTCCTCGTCGGCGGCACGGCGTTGGCTGCGGCGGTGGCGCTCACGGGGGCCGGCCTGCTGCTGTTCGGCGCGAACGCCGCCATTGTCAGCGGCTACCACGTCTCGGGGGCGCTCACGGCCCGCGGCCTCCTCCCGGTGGGCCTCGGGGAGCTTTCGGCCCGCTTCCAGACTCCCTCGCGCGCGATCGCCCTCGGCGTCGCCGTGCCCGCGGCCCTGGTGCTCGCGGTGGGCGCCGAGCCGGAGCGGCTGGCCGGCATCTACGCGTCCGGGGTGCTGGGCGCGGCGGCGCTGGGTGGCGTGGCCCTGGACCTGCTCCGCTGGCGCGAGCGGGACCGGGGGCTACGCTTCTGGCTCGGCGCGGCGGTGTCGGTCGCGGCCGTGGCGGGTCTGCTCGCGCTCGGGTGGTCCAGGCCGGTCGACGTCGCTGTGGGGGCGGGGATGACCGTGGTCGGCATGCTCGTCGCCTGGGCCACCGACAGCGGCTGGTTCGTCCGCGCGCTTCAGCGGCTTCCAGGCTTTCGCCTGCCACAGGTGGTCGATGGCGCGGACGTGCCCTTCTGCACTGTCTCGCAGGCGCGGCTCCGGGTGTCGGCGGGGGATCCTCCGGGCGTGCTGGTGGCCAGCCGCGGGGGATCGCCCAAGCTCTACTCGGAGGCCATCGAGCGCGCCCGCAGCCGGAGCGCGGCGAAGGTCTTCGTCCTGTACGTCGACGAGGTGCCGGGCCTCTTCTACCCGGAGCTGGTGTCGCCGACGGCAGAGGGGCTGACCGTCCTGGAGTCGGGCTGCGCGATGATCCGTGCCGGGGGTCTGGAGCCGGTCCCGGTCTGGGCGATCTCGCACAGCGCCGCCGGATCGGTCGCCCAGACGGCGGAGGTCTGCGCGTGCGACACGGTGGTGATCGGAGCCACTCAGCGGACGTTTTTGTGGCACGCCTTGCGCGGCCGGTTCATTCAACAGCTGCTCAAGCAGCTACCGCCGGAGATCCGGCTTATCGTGGTCGGCTGACATGACGCTCTCTCCCCGCGCGGCCGCCCGATGACGCCCCACCGACTCCTCTTCGTGTGCACGGCGAACATCTGTCGGTCGCCGATGGCCGAGGCGCTCGCCGTGCTCGCGGCCGAGCAACGCGGGTGGGCGCTGGAGGCCCAGAGCGCCGGCGTGGAAGCGATGATCGGCGAGCCGGCCGCTCCGAACTCGGTCCGGGCCGTCCGAGAGGTCGGCGGCGACATCAGCGGCCACATCGCGCAGCCGGTCACCGACGAGCTCGTCGCCTGGGCCGATCGGGTGGTGGTGATGGAGATCCGCCACGCGACCGCGGTGCGGGAGCGGTTCCCCGGCGCCGACCAGAAGATCCAACTGCTGGGCCACTTCGGCGGGGTGATGGAGGTCGGCGATCCCTACGGGAGCTGGATCTTCACCTACCGGCGCAGCCGCGATCTCATCCACAAGTGCGTCGAGGGGCTGCTCGACTCGATGCCGCCCCGCCCGCGGTCCTAGCCCGGCTCAGGGAGTGCAGGCCAGGACGTCGCCCACGCGGGCGCACGCGTCGCAGCTCGTCACCCCCTCGACCTCGGCCAGCACCCCGTCGCCGAGGTCGGCCACGCCCACGGCCTCGACCGGGCAGGCCGGGTCGGCCTCGAGCGCGGCGCTGTCGAAGCGGAAGCCACCGGTGCTCCCCACGGCTGCCGCGAGCTCCGAGACCCAGAAAGTCTCCCGCTGCTCCAGACTTCCGGCGAGGTTCCAGTCCGACCACGCGTCGAGGGCGGGGTTGGTCTCGCCGTGGCGCTCCCAGTAGCCCTCCACCGCGATGTGCAGGTTGATGTCGAGATGCTGGGTGACCGTGCCCGCCACCGGCACCGCCTGCTCGAAGAAGCCCACGAGGTGGATCCGGTCGAACGCGGGGTCCTCCCGGTCGCCGATGACCTCCAGATCGCCCTCCCATCGGGTGCGGGCGACCGCGTCTTCGGTCCACGTGCGCAGGGTCGCCTCGCCGACGAAGCTGTAGCCCTGGGACGAACGACACCCGCCGACCCAGCTTCGTGCGTCTCCGTCGACCTGCTCGGCGGGGCAGACGCCGGGATCGCGGATGGTGGCCGAGTCGAGCACGTCGAGCACCTCGTGGGGGGTGTCCCAGGCGGGGTTCTCGCCGAACGCGGGTACGCTGAAGGCGAAGGCCCACCCGAGCGCGTCCCCATCCTGGGCGTCGTAGCCGGCTCCATCCGTCACCGGGGTCCCGATGGAGACGGGGTCGACCACGAAGGCCGGGGGGGCGACCTCGGGGTCAGGAGCGCAGGCGAGGAGGAGGGTCAGCATGCCGCCGCACTCTACTTGGCCTACGCCCGCGCGCGGTCCCGCGTCTGCGAGCCTTTCAAGCCTTTTGCAGGCGGCCCCCGCGTCGGGTTCGCCGCCGCGGGAACCTTCGTCGTCGCGCGGTGCATTCATGCCGTATGCACCTGCTCCTGGTCCTCGCCTGCGCGTCCCCGTCCATTGAACTCGACGAAACCAAGCCGGAGGGCACCGACGACCCCGCGACCGATACCGCCGCCGACGCGGACACGGACACGGACGCCGACACGGACGCCGACGCCGACAGCGACACGGATGCGGACACCGACAGCGACACCGAGACCACCGAACCGGTCGCGGTCACCTACACCGGGGAAGTCGCCGGTGGGTTGAACACCGAGTTGTTCTACTCGGAGTGTGCAGGCGAGGTCGAGGTGACCGTGGACGTCGACGGTGCCGCATCGGGGGTGGCGAACTGCTACGTGGAACAGCTCCGGACCGACTTGATCGGCGAGATCGTGGGCGCGGTGGACGGCCCGGCGTTCGAAGCCGTCTGGACGCTCGACGTGATGGGGCAGGCCTACCCGGTCACGCTCACCGGGCGGGTGCGCGCCGGAGAGTCGTTCCAGGCCGAGTTCGCGGACGCGAACGACTACTTCAGCTTCGAAGGCACGATGGAGGGTGTCCCCTGATCACGGGCAGAAGGCGTCGCGCCAGTCGTCGTTCGAAGTGGGGTCTGGTAGCGGCCCCGGGAGCGGACCTGGCCGTGGTAGAGTCGGGCGCGAGGTTTCGATGCAGGCGTTCTCCGCGTTGACGTTGGTCCTTGTGCTGGGATGTTCGGAGTACGACCTTTCGGCCCCCAAGAGGGGCAGTGGGACGACGGAATCCGCCGAGTCGGATGTCCCGGTGACGCCCGCCGACGGGACGTCCGCCTCCTCGGACGACGACACGGGCACCGGGACCCGGACGGGCGACTCGGACGCCGACTCCGACGCCGATGCGGACTCCGACGCGGACACGGACACCGACACCGACACCGACGCGGACACCGACGCGGACACCGACGCGGACACCGATACGGGAACGTGGTCGGGGGTGTGCGACGACGCGGATACGCGCACCGCCGGCTACCTGGACGCGTACCAGACCGCGGGCGACGGCAAGGTGATCTTCTGCCACCGTGAGGGTGGGCCGCACTTCGTGGAGATCGACACCGACATCTCGGCCTGCTTGTCGCACCTGAGCCACACGAACGACGTCTTCCCCACGACCGGCTGCGACTCCTGAAGCGCGGGCCGGGGCCTCAGCAGCCCGACGGGAGGGAGGCGGGGTCGAAGGTCACGACCGGGCAGTCGATCACCGTGTTGCCCTTCCCGTCGTCCTGGATGTCGGCCCCGTCCTCGGCGAACACCCGGTTGGAGCCGCCGATCAGCGTCAGGCGGGTTCCGGTGGGCGCCCACGCGGTCCCGCCCGTCCCGGACAAAAGCAGCTGGCCGCGGCTCTCGACGAAGTACCGACCGCCCGTCCCGCTCGCGGAGAACGTCGAATGGGCGCAGACATAGGCGACCACACCGTCGTCGGTGGAGGACGCGTCAGCGTTGATGACCTGGGCGTCGGCGGGGATGGTGACGGTGCAGGAGTCGGTCGGGGTGTCGGTGTCCGCGTCGGTGTCGGTGTCGGTGTCGGTGTCGGTGTCGGTGTCGGTGTCGGTGTCCGTGTCCGTGTCCGTGTCCGCGTCGGTGTCCGCGTCGGAGTCGGTCCCGGCGGTCGTCGGGTCCGTCGAGGTCTTGCCGTCCTCGAGGACGGCGTTCCCGGACGTGCAACCGGCAACCACGAGCAGCCAGGAAGGGCAGAGACGCATGCCTCATCCTACCCCGTCGCGACCCTCCGGGTGCTACGCTCCGGCCGCCGATGGGCCCAGCTCGAAGCGGAGCCCCCCAACATCCAGGCCTGTAGCCGGCCTGCCGAGCCGCTCGCCTACGGCCCGGTGCCCAGGCACCTCCCGTCGCCGCTCCGCGCAGCGAGCACGGAAGGACTACCATGGACCACACTGGTGGACACGTTCGGCCCGAACACCGAGGCGAGGCTGCGCTGGGACTCCTGTGACGGGCTGGCGCTCCGAGCTCGCCGTCGTCGCCACGGCGACGCGTGCCCACGAGCCCCCCTACTTGACGCCTAGGCGCGCGCCGAAGCTGCGAGTGTACCGAAGCGATTCGCGCCGCGAACCCCCCCGCGCGGGGGGGTCTACGCCTTGGGCGGCGTCGCGGGGCTCCGGCGTCGAACGAGCGGCGGCGAGCCGACCAGCGAGCCGCGTTAGGGCGCCCCCCGATGAGCCGATTGTCTGAAGCCCGCCAGCCCGGCATCCCCGCCCGGCGCGTCGCGCTGCTTGCGGTGGCGCTCGCTGCGTTGAACATGTACCGGTTCGCAGACCTGAGCTGCGCCGTGGACGACTCGTGGATCTCCTTTCGGGTGGCCCGAACCCTGCTCGACACGGGGAAGTTGACTTACGACGCCGCGATGCCGCCCGTGGAGGGGATGACCAACCTGCTCTGGACACTGCTCTCAGTGCTCTGGGTGAAGCTCCCTGTTGACCCGATCGGGCCGGCCCGTTTGATCGGCGCGATCTGCCACCTGTTGACCGTGGGCGTGCTCAGCCAATCCGCGGCGGACCTCGCCGCTCGGCTCGGCGGTCGCCCGGCGATCGCAGCGGGGGTCACGGGTGTGCTGCTCGCCACCTCCGGGACGCTCGCATTTAACGCCATTTCTGGCTTGGAAACGTCATTTTATGGGATTCTCGTCGCTTTCGCGCTCACGCGCCTGACGCGGGGCAACTACGCCCTCGGCGGGTTGTGCCTTGGTCTCGCCGCCGCCACCCGGCCGGAGGGGGTCTTGCTCGGCGGGCTCGTGTTGTCGGGGCTCGTCGCCTCCCGACAGCCGCGTGCCGCGGTGTTCGGCGCTGCTGTGCCTTTCGGGCTGGTGGTGCTGTGCCTGGAGGTCTTTCGCCGTGCCTACTACGGGCAGTGGGTGCCCAACACCTTTTTCGCCAAACCGCCGGGGCTCGGCCTCGGGCTTGAGTACGTCGCGTCCGGGGTCCTGTGGGGCACCGGTTTGTTCGGGTTGTTCGGTCTACTACCGGTCGCCGGCCGCAGTCGAGCTGCAGCCTGCGCGGCGGCCGCCCTGCCCTTGCTGCTGGCCGCCACCGCATGGAGCGGTGGGGACTGGATGCCCGGAGCGCGCCGCCTGACCGAGGTATTCCTTATTGCAGCTCCACTTCTGGGCATCAGTGTCGCGATCGCCGAGAACGTCCTTCAGCGGCTGACAGCGGGCGTCGCGGCGCTGGCTTGGGCGGCCGGCAGCTTCTCGGCCGCCATCACCGGCTGGGACAGCGCCCGGTTCGACCATGAGCGCGTCGCCGCGATGGGGCAGGCTGCGGCCCGATCAGCGGGGGTGAACAGCGTCGCCCTGGCGGACATCGGCCGGTTTGGCTGGGAATTTCCTGGGAGCATTTTCGACGTCGTGGGGCTGACCGACGCGCACATCGCCCGCCTTGATGGGCCACATGGTGAAAAAGCCTGGGATGAAGAGTACTTTCGAAGGCGGAACCCGGATCTCGTGCTGATCCGCTGTGAAACCCGCATCACCGATCCCCTGTCGGTTGAACCTTCGATTCCCGACGGGGAGAGGGCACTGATGATTTCGATCTTGGATCATGGCGGCTACCGCTACCACGGGCAGTATCCGCTCTCGCCCGGCCATTGGATCCTCGTGTTCCCACGCGATGGTCTGGTGCTGGATCCGCGGCTCTGGGGGCCGCAGTCGCCGCGCGATTTGCGGGACATCCTGATCGACCAGCAGTAGCCCGCAGGCACGACGCCGGGGGCGCGAGGATGTTGTCCTTCACTTCGGTGGGGTGCAGAGCCCCGCGCACCAGCCCGTGGGTGTCGGCCACTCGCCTGGGTCAATCGGGAGACCTCCCCCCGGACTGCGCCGCGGCAGGCCCGTCGCCCGCCCCGCAGTGGAGGAAGGTCGACGTCGCGAGCCAGTGATCGTCCGGATACCACGCCAGCAGCAACGACCCCCCCGCGATCGCGTCGATCACCCCCTGGGCGACCGCCGGGTCGAGCGCCGGGCAGCCCCAGCTCCGCCCACAGCGGCCGTGCGCCGCGACGAACGAGTCCGTCACGTAGTCGGCCGGGTGGATCACGATGGTGCGGGTGCGCGCGAGGTCGTTGATCCCCGGCTCGAGGCCGTCGAGGCGGAGGGATCGACCGTGTTCCCCCGTGTAGACCTCGGCCGTGCGGAACACGCCCAGGCTCGTCTGGTGGCTGCCCGGATCGTTCGAGAACGCCACCGCGCGGTCGTCCCCCGAGCCCTTCCCGTGCGCCACCCGCGTCCGAAACAGGACCCGGCCCGCGGCGAGGTCCAGGACCCAGAGGCGCTCGGCCGTCGAGGGCAGGCCATAGTCCACCACCGTGAAGACGCGGTCGTCGTGGGCCACCCCGAGCGCGGTGGCGCAGCGCACCACCTCACGGGCCCGGTCCAGGATTTCGGGGTCGGGAAGATGCATCGTCACTCCCGGAGATTAGACACGCCCGATGGTCCCACCGTCCGAACCCGTCGAAGTGCGGACCTCTCCCGAGCTCCTGCGGGTGCGCGCAGAGCCGGCCGCGGATGGGCCCTGGCGTGGGTTGATCGCCGCGAACGAGCCTTTCGAGGTCTTCGGTCACCAGACGGGGCCGGGGTGCGCGGTCTGGGGCATCGTCGCGGGCGCGACCTACGCCTGCCTCGACGGCACCACGCTCGCCCCGTCGGGAGCCACCCCGCCGCAACCGGCGTCGTACACCTACGCCCGACGGGATCGGCAGGGTTCCCCGGTCTACGCTTCCGTGGAGGCGTGGGTCCGCGGAGACGGGCCCGCCGGGCACCTCCGCCCCGACCACAGCTACCGGTTCGTCCAGCGGATCGACACCGCCTCGGGCGAAGCGCTGGTCACCGCCGACGGGGACGTGGTCCCCGCCAGCGCCGCGTACCTCTACGCGCCGAGCGAGTTCCTGGGCCGAGACCTGGCGGCGGAGCCCGTCCCCGAGGGGTCGGTCCTCGGGTGGTGCATCACGACCGACGGCTGTCCGTGGGGGGAAGGCCGTCGGGTGGCCTTCCATGAAGCGTTCCTCCTCGCGAGCGGGGAGGCCCCGCCCGAGGGGCGGACCCGAACCTGGCGGACCGCCGAGCCGCCCTCGCAGGTCGGACCGGACGATGTGTGGGCGGACATCGACGTCCGCGAGCAGACCCTCACCCTCCTCCGGGGTGCGGTCCCGCTCTTCGCGACGCTCGTGTCCACGGGCGTGGGGGGACGGTTCGAGACGCCGCGGGACACTCGGCGCGTCACCGACAAGATCGTCGACAACAACATGACCAGCCTGCCCGGGTCGGCCGAGCCCTACGCCGTGGAGGGGGTCCCGTGGGTGGTCCACTTCCGCCCGCGCTACGCGCTGCACGGGACGTACTGGCACGACCGGTTCGGCCTACGCGCGAGCCACGGGTGCGTGAACCTCTCGCCCGCGGACGCACGCCGGGTGTTCGAGGCCCTCGGTCCGCCCCTCCCCATGGGCTGGCGGCAGGTGGTCACCACCGAAACCCTCCCCGGGTCGTGGGTGCGCATCCGCTGAGGTCGTCCCAATCCCCGAAGTCACGATCGTCATGCCATCGCCGTGCATGGAGTCGACGAAGTCCACGAAGAGGCCTCCGAGCTTCACGGGCTCCAGGACTTCGTCGAGGTCGTTCAGGAGGTCCTCGATGGTGGACGCGCAGGCGGTCGGGCCCCTGGAGGCCGGAGACCCCACCTCCGCCCCCGAGCCGAGACGCGCTCGACCCCGGATGCAGTCGGACCTATTGGTTCTCGGAGGTGTCCCCTGCACGAGCCGCTCGCCCCCGTCGACGCCGCCTGGCTCCACATGGAGGACCCGACCGACCCGATGACGGTCACCGCGGCAATGTGGTTCGACGTCACCCCCGACTGGGACGCGATCGTCCGCCGCTTCGAGGCGCGGGTGGTCAACCGCTACCCACGCTTTCGCCGCCGGATCGTCGACGCCGGCCGGCTCCGGGGCGGGCCCGCCTGGGAGGACGACCCGACCTTCGCCCTCGCCGCCCACGTGCACCGCCTCGCCCTCCCGCCCCCGCACGACACGGGCGCACTCCAGCGCTTGATCGGCGAGCGGGTCGGCGCCCCGCTCGATCTCCGGTTCCCACCGTGGTCCCTGGATCTCGTCGACGGCTACGGCGCGGGCGCCGCGATCGTGGTCCGGATCCATCATTGCGTGGCCGATGGGCTCGCCCTCGCCCACGTCCTGCTGGACCTCGCCGACGATCCGCCCGCCGAGGCGGTACGCACGCAGCAGGCCCCCGAAGAAGCCCACATCGACCTCGTTCATCGCGGCCCGGCGGCGGTCGCGGCGCTGCGGAAGCTGGTGCTCAGCCCCCCGGACGCGCCGAGCGCCCTGAAAGGCCCGCTCGGCGTGGTCAAGCGGGTCGCGTGGTCGGCCGCGCTGCCGCTCCCCCCGATCAAGGCGCGCGGGCGGATGTGGGGGGCCACCGTGAACGACGTCCTGGTCGCCGCCGTGGCGGGGGCCCTGCGGAGTTGGTTGTTACGACAGGGCGAGGTGACCCGGGACCTCCGGGCCTTCGTCCCCGTCGACCTACGCGGCGGGGCGAAGCCCGACCACGGCCTCGGGAACCGTTTCGGGCTCGTGTACCTCTCCCTGCCGGTCGCCGAGCCAGATCCGCTCGCACGCGTCCGGGCCGTCCAGGCGCGGATGGGGGCGATCAAGCACACCCCCGAGGCGTCGGTCGCGTTCGGCATCCTCGCCGGGCTGGGGGTCTCACCCGCCCCCGTGGAGCGGCTGCTGCTCGACGTGTTCGGCGCCAAGGCCACCCTGGTGCTCACCAATGTCCGCGGGCCGGAGGCGCCCATCCGGATCGCCGGCCACCGGGTGGACGGGCTGATGTTCTGGGTGCCCCAGTCGGGACACCTGGGCCTCGGCGTGAGCGTGCTCAGCTACGCCGGGGCGGTGCGGGTGGGCGTGGCCTCCGACGCCGGTCTGGTGCCCGACCCGGGCGCGATCGTGGCCCACCTCGAAGCTGAGCTCGGCCCCCCCGGGTAGGCGTCACTCCGCCAGCGCCGCACCCCGAGGCCGCCGGCACCGCGGGGAGGCGCCGGCCCCGGCCCTCCCCACCGCGGCCCCCAGGGCCTGCATCACGGGCAGAACGCGTCCCGCCAGTCGTCGGCGTTGTTGGTCTCGTCGCATTCGCTCTCGAGGTCGTCGGCGTCGATCACCGCCTGGAAGCCCTGGGAGCCGATGTCGGCCGGGCTCAGGCTGAGCGCGATGCCGTCCACGCGGGTGCCGGCCGCGATGGCCGGCAGGCTGACGGTCTGGACGAGACGCGGTCCGGTGTCGTCAATCGCGTAGATGCTGGCCACCACCCCGGCCTCGACGTCGCGGGCGCCCTGGTTCGTGGCCTGGAGGCCGAGCTCGACCGGGCCGTAGGTGCAGTCCATCACGCACACGTCGGTGATGCTGACCAGGAGGTCGGCGCCGCTGGGGTCGTCGACCTGGGGCCGCGCCCGGAACACGTTGTAGACCTGCCAGGACGGGTCGGGCGGGGAGGGGATCGAGCCGTCGGGGTCGATGTTGGTCACCGCGAAATCGTGGGTGCCCCAGGTGGTGCCCGACTTGGGCCAACCGTCACCTGCGTGGCCGAACACCGTGATTCCCTGCCAGGTGCCGCCGTTGGAGGCGATGACGATCTCGGCGGAGCCGTCGTTGTCCACGTCGGCGATGACCGGATACTCCCAGACGGTGCCCGAGTTGTGGTTGGGGTTGGTGTAGAGCACCGCGCCGGTGGTGCCGTCGTAGATGTAGAGGTTGTCCTGGTCCGCGTAGAGGACCTCGTAGGCGCCGTCGCCGTCGACGTCGTAGCCGCTGCACCCGGCCAGGCCCGAGGAGTCGTTGATGGGGCTGGTCCACAACATCGTTCCGTCGGGCCGGAACACCGAGATCGCGGTGTTGGCAGGGATGGCGATCTCGACGGCGCCGTCCCCGTCGAAGTCGGCGACCGAGGGCGGGCCGGGATTGGTCCCGGGGATGGCAAAGCTGGTGATCAGGCTGCCGTCCTCGTCGTGCACGTAGCAGGTGCTCCCCGAGACGAAGAAGACCTCTCCGCCAGCGTCCCCGTCGATGTCCGCGACTGCGGCGAAGTTGCCGGCGCCGGTGCCACCGTTGGTCCACAGGGTGTTCCCGTCGACGTCGGCCACGATGTTGCCGACGATGGTCTCCTGCTGGCCGTCCTGGTCGAGGTCGGCGATGACCGGGGTGCGCCAGGAGTTGGCGGGGCTCGCCAGCGTGCCCCGGGTCGCGCCGGTTCGTCCGTCGACGATGCCGATGTCGCCCACCACCTCGGGGTATCCGTCGCCGTCCATGTCCGCGACGGCGGGTTGGGGGTAGCTCATCATCCCGAACGCCGCGGAGCTCCACTCGACCGCACCCGTCGCGTCGACCGCGGCGATGCGGTAGCCGGTCTGGATGGCGACCACCTCCGGATCGCCGTCGGCGTCCACGTCTGCGATGCTCACGCCTCCCTGGCCGTCGAAGCCGGACACTTCGAAGATCTCGACCCCCGTGGCGCCGTCCAGGGCGACCAGGGTGTTCGCGCTCCAGGTGGTGAAGGCGATGTCGGGGACGTCGTTCTCGTCGACGCGCCCGTTCCCGTCGTCATCATTCAGGTTGCCCACGGCGGGCATGACGATGACACCGCTTCCGGCCGACGTGTACTGGTACTCGATGGTGACGTTCCAGGGGTCGGTCACGGTGACCACCGTACCGCCTTCGCACTCGGTCACGACCGGCACGGTCCCCGGGGTGCCGAGGTTCAGCGGCGCGCACTCCTGGTCGAGACAGTCGGCGCGGCCGTTCCCGTTGGCGTCCGGGAAGTCCTCGTCGACCTGACCGTCGCCGTCGTCATCCAGCCCGTTGCATTCTTCGGGCACCGGAGCGGTGTCGGTGACGGAGGTGTCGATGGGGATCGGCACCGTGCCCGAATCGAAGGCGGGCACGGTCTCGTCGGCCTTGTTGAGGTTGTTTTCGACGCAGCCGAGGGCCAGGAACAACGGGACGAGGCGGGTCATCCGCTAAGGGTACTCCCGCGGCGGCTCAGCCGCCCGGGTTCTCGCTCACCATGCCGCGCTTGCCCTTGACGTTGCGGAACTCGTCGGCTTCGTCGAGCGGATCCTTCTGGACGGTGATCAGTGGCCACATCTTGGCGAGCCGCTCGTTGAGGGCCACGAACTCCTGCTGGTCGTGGGGCACGTCGTCGGCATGGTAGATCGCGTTCACCGGGCAGGCGGGCACGCACGCGCCGCAGTCGATGCACTCGTCCGGGTCGATGGCGAGCATGTTCTCGCCCTCGTGAAAGCAGTCCGCCGGACAGGTGGCGACACAGTCGGTGAACTTGCAGCGGACACAGGCATCGGTGACGACGTAGGCCATGGGGGCTCCGGGAAACGGGAACGTAGAGCATCGGGGTGGGGGTGTCCAGCGTCGTCGCGGCGCCGCGCGCGTGGTTCTGGTGGGAAAACCGGGTGCGCCCGGCCGCGAAATCAGCAAAATGAAGGGTGATGCTGCTCGCTCTGCTGCTCGCCTGTCCCGCCTCGACCGATGACTCCGCCGTCGCCGCCCCGCCCCTCGACACCGATGGCGACGGGTACTCGGACGAAGAGGAGCGCGCGGCCGGCTCCGACCCCTTCCACGGCACCGACGTGCCCTACGCGGGGGGCTGGGTGAAGGGCGCCTGCAAGGACGAGGTGGTGGCGACGGGGACCGCGGTCGGGGCCGTCTCCGACGACTTCCTCCTCGAGAGCCAGTACGGGGACGCGGTTCGCCTGCACGACTTCTGCGATCGGGTGGTGTTCGTGTCCTTCGGCGCCATGTGGGACGACGCCACCGGGAGCCGGATGGGCGATCTCGACGACCTCTGGGGGGCGTACGGACCGGACGCGGTGGTGGTGATCGCCGCCTTCGGCGAGAACGATGCCCGGGAGACCCCGACCGCCGAGGAGTTGACCGCCTACGGACGCCCGTGGGACACGACCTTTCCCCTGGTCGCGGACCCCGACTTCACCACCATGTACCGGTACGTGGACGGCTCCGTCGGCTACCCCTACGGGGTGCTGCTCGACGTCGGCATGCAGGTGGTGCAGGTCGGGGTCTTCGACCCGGTCCCCGCGGTGGAGGCCCTGGTGAGCGCGCGGTAGGGGGCGGCGGCGACGGGCTCGCCCGCGCGGGGCTGGCGAAGCCCCTTCCCCCGTTTCTGGTTAGTCCCCCCGCCGCACAGGATCCCGCTGATGGCCATCGATCAGGACCTCATCGACCGCATCGCCGCTCGTGTCCGCCAGGAGCTGATGGCGCAAGAACAGCAGCGGGACGTGCCGCCGCTCGCGACGGTCCGGGGCACCTGGCAGGACGAATCGGCGCTCAAGCTCTCGCTCGGGGAGCCCGACCGGGTCGGCACCGACGGCTCGGTGCCCGCCACCGACAGGAACATCGCCGGGAAGATCGACCACACCCTCTTGAAGCCCGACGCCACCCGGTCCGAGCTGGTCACGCTGTGCACCGAGGCGCGCACCCACGGCTTCGCCAGCGTGTGCGTCAACACCACCTGGATCCCGCTCTGCGTCGAGCTGCTGAAGGGGTCCAAGGTCATGGCGATCTGCGTGGTCGGCTTTCCGCTCGGCGCCGCCACGTCGCGCGCCAAGGCCGAGGAGACCCGGGAGGCCATCGCCAACGGCGCCGCCGAGATTGACATGGTGGTCAACATCGGGCTCCTCAAGTCGGGGGAGCACGACGCCGTGTTGCGCGACATCCGCGCGGTGGTGGACGCGGCCCAGGGCCGGCCGGTGAAGGTGATCCTCGAGACGCACCTGCTCACGCGCGAACAGAAGATCGCCGCCTGCGCGTTGTCAAAGGCCGCCGGGGCGGCGTTCGTGAAGACCTCCACGGGGTTCTCGGGTGGCGGGGCCACCGCCGAGGACATCGCCCTGATGCGGGCCGTGGTCGGCCCCGACATGGGGGTGAAGGCCTCGGGGGGCGTCCGCACCGCCGCGGACGCGGAGCGGATGATCGCGGCCGGCGCCAGTCGGCTCGGCGCCTCGGCGTCGGTTGCCATCGTGACCGGTGGCAAGGGCACCGGCGGTTACTGATGCGGCGCGTCATCCTCGTGGTGCTGGATTCGCTCGGCGTGGGGCCGCTTCCCGACGCCGCCGAATGGGGGGACGACGGCGCCGACACGCTCGGGCACATCGCCGACCGGGTGCCCCTGCGCATCCCGCACCTCCAGGGGTTGGGGCTCGCGAACATCCGGTCCCTCACCGGGGTCCCCGCGGTCGCTGCGCCGACGGGCGGCTACGGTCGGATGGCCATCGCCGGCGCCGGCAAGGACACCATCGCCGGCCACTGGGAGATCGCGTGCTGTAAGGTGGAGCATCGGTTCATCGACTTCCCCGGCGGGTTTCCAGCCTCCCTGATGGAGGCCTTCGCGGAACGCATCGGGCGCGGGTGGTTGGGGAACTGCGTCGCCAGCGGCACCGAGATCCTCGACCGTCTCGGCCCCGAGCACGTCGCGACCGGCAAGCCCATCGTCTACACCTCGGCGGACTCGGTGTTTCAGGTCGCCGCACACGAGGACGTCATCCCGCTGGCCGAGCTGTACCGCATCTGCGAGATCGCCTTCGAACTGGTGGTCCCGCTCGGCATCGCCCGGGTGATCGCGCGCCCGTTCGTCGGGGTTCCCGGCGCCTACCAGCGCACCGGAGGCCGCCGGGACATCGCCCAGGAGCCGCCGCGGGACACGCTCATCGACGTGCTGGCGCGAGCCGGGCTGCCGACGGTGTCGATCGGCAAGATCAAGAACATCTACGGGGATCGCGGCTTCTCCAAGGCCGTCAAGGCGAACGGCAACGACCAGATCACCCAGGCCGTGCTGGACGAGATGGACCACACCGACGCCGGGCTCATCTTCGCCAACCTCGTCGACTTCGACATGCTGTACGGCCATCGGCGGGACGTCGCCGGTTACGCGCGGGCACTCATGGCCTTCGACGCCCGTCTTCCCGAGATCCTCAGCAAGGCGCGCCCCGGCGATCTGGTGCTCCTCACCGCCGATCACGGCAACGACCCCTCCTACCGCGGGAGCGACCACACGCGGGAGTACGTGCCGATCCTGGCCTGGTTTGCGGGCGCGCGGGGGCAGGACCTGGGCACCCGAACCTCCCTGGCGGACTGTGGAGCCACGGCGGCCGAGTGGCTCGGGGTCTCGGTGGCCGAAGGCACCAGCTTCCTAGCGGACCTCCGATGATCGACGAGGTCCTCCGGGCCAAGCGGGCCGGACAGCGGTTGACCGACGCCCAGATCGAGGGCTTCGTCGCCGGCGTGGTCGATGGCTCGGTGTCGGCTCCGCAAGCGGCCGCGTGGCTGGCCTTCAGCTTCGTCAACGGGCTCGACGATGGTGAGGCCGTCGCGCTCACCCGCGCGATGACCCGGTCCGGCCCGTGCATGACCTGGCCCGGGATCGAGGGGCCGTTCATCGACAAACACTCGACCGGCGGGGTCGGGGACAAGGTGTCCCTGGTCCTCGCGCCCCTCTGGGCGGCGATGGGGCGGCGGGTGCCGATGATCTCGGGTCGAGGGCTCGGGCACACGGGCGGCACCCTCGACAAGCTCGAGGCGATCCCCGGCTATCGGGTCGATCTGGACGAGTCGGCGCTCCGGCGCATCCTCGCCGACGTGGGCTGCTTCATCTCCGGGCAGACGGCCGCGCTGGCGCCCGCCGACCGAATCCTCTACGCGCTCCGCAACGAGACGCAGACCGTCGAGTGCATTCCGCTGATCGTCGCCTCCATCCTGTCCAAGAAGTTGGCCGAGGGCCTCGACCGACTGGTGCTGGACGTCAAGGTCGGATCGGGCGCGTTCATGAAGGACCTGGCCTCGGCGCGCCAACTCGCCGAGGCGATGGTACGCGTGGGGACGGGTGCCGGGGTGCACACCAGCGCCGTCCTCACCGACATGAGCCAGCCGCTGGGGCAGGCGTGCGGGAACGCCCTCGAGGTGACCGAGTCGGTGGCGTGCCTCCAAGGGGGAGGCCCCGCGGATCTCCGGGCGTTGGTGCTGCACCTCGCCGACGATCCCGCCGCCGCGGCGCTCCTGGACTCCGGCGCCGCCTACGAGGTCTTCGCGCGGATGGTGCGCGCCCAGGGCGGGTCCCTGTCGGCGCTCGACGTCGACAGCGCCGAGGTCGAACCGTACCTTGCGGATGCCGACGGCGTGCTCAACCGGTGCGACGCGTGGGGTGTCGGCCGGGCGGCGTTCCTGCTCGGTGCCGGCCGTCTGCGCGCCGAAGATCGGGTCCATCCCGGCGTTGGGGTGACCGTGCTCAAGAAGGTCGGGGACCGCGTCGTCCGTGGCGAGCCCCTCGCTCTCCTCCATCATTCGGGAACCCGGCTGGATCTCGCGCGTGCGGAACTGGCCGGAGCGCTCCACATCGGAGCGCCCATCACACCCGTGCCGTGGCTCCTCGGCGTGGTTCAGGCTCCTGCATGATCCTGCTCGTCTCGCTGTCGCTCGCCGCCCCCGTCCCCGTCGCCCCGCCGGTGTACCCGCCCGGGTTCGTCCCGGCGGTGCTGCACGTCACCACCGATCCGCTGTTGCCCCAGAAGTACCGGTCGGTGCCGGCGGGCGACTACCACTGCGCGGTCGACATCGCGGTCTCCAAGGAAGGCAAGGTCACCGACGTCGTGCCCACCGATTGCGACCAGGAGAGCCTGTGGGCGCTCGCCGCTGCGATCATCGAGTGGGACTTCGATCCCGCCACGCAGAACGGGGTCCCGGTCGACTCCACGCTCCCCTACACCGGGGTGTTCGAAGTGCGGACGCTCCTGCCGCGGAAGCACATCGTCGGGTTCGTAGGGGTGGTCGGAAACCTGGGCGGGTCGGGGATCGCCGGCGTCGACGGACGGATCCACCTCGGGGAGCGGGTCTCCTTCAGCGGCGGCGTCGAGTTCGATCGGGACGAGCTCGAGTCCACCCTGCAGAAGTTCTGGACCCCCGTGTTCCACGCCGACGTCGCCTTCTCGTCGCCCCGGCAGAGCTTCGAGCACCGCGGCATCTACGGTATCGCGGTGGGCGGCTACGGAGACGGCTGGGGCGCCACGGGCCTCTACGGCGCGTTTCGGGGCGAAGTGATGACCCCGGTCCCCGGGCTGTCCTTCGGGGGAGACGCCGGGATCGCGACCCTCTTCGGAGACCCTCCCACCTTCGACGACGTCGGTGTCTGGCCCTCCAGCTCGATCCCGTTCTACCCCTGGCTGAGGGCGTCGGTGATCTGGTACGCCCCGATCCCGCGCGATCAGTTCGTGGTGGTCCCGCGCGCCGATGATCCGGTGGTGTACGAACCGGTCATCGTGGAGCCACCCCCGCTGGTGGACCTCGACGGCGCGGCGTTCGAAGGTGTCCCGGGCTGGCACTGGTCTCAGGTGGAGCCGTCGGTCGGGGACGTCACGCCGACAGGGCCCGGCTTCGCCAACTATCCTCCCGGCACCTACCGTTGTAACGTGCGCGCCATCATCACCCCGTCCGGGAAGGCGTCGGTGGTGCGGGCCGAGGTGTGCCCGGCCGCCGGGCGCGCCGACGCCGAGGCCAACGTCCGGGGTTGGATCTGGCCCGAGCGACCGGGCGGGACGGACGTCCAGGCCGTGTTCCCGGCGCCGATCTTCGTGCGTCGCGACGACGCCGAGCCGGTGCGGGTGCAGTCGGTGTTGATGCTCGGTCCCGACGGCACCACGGCGCCGCTCACCGCCGGGGTCCAGGCACCCGAGGTGTTCGTGCAGGGCTTCAGCGCGCCGGTGTGGACCAACAACAACGTGCCGACGCGGTCGTGCTTCGTCGACGTGGATCTGGACGTCACCGGTGCGGTCAAGAAGACCCGCTGGGTGTCCGGTGACATCGAAGTCCAGACCGTCGTTTTCGACACCTTGAAACGATGGAAGTTCTACCCGGTCGCGGTCGTGGGCGAGCTCCGGGATGCCCGGGTGCGGCTCTCGATGTGCGATTACCGGTAGGTCCCGGACCGCGCTCGCGGCCGACTCCGGGTGCGCCACGGCTGGTGCTTCGAGATGGACACCGGTAGGGTGCTGGTGTGGGACGCCGACGAGGACCAATTCCTCCCGGCGGACACGCTCTCACCGGGCTGAACATGGACCGTTTCGTCTCCTTCTTCGGGCTCTTCGGCCTATGCGCCATCGCGTGGGCGCTCTCCACCAATCGGCGGGCCTTTCCGTGGAAGCTGGCGGCGTACGGCATCCTGCTCCAGCTGGCGTTCGGGGTGGTGGTGCTCTCGCCGTCGGTTCAGGCGTTTTTCTTCGGCGGCGTGGACGCCGGCGTGCGGCGCCTCCTCTCCTTCTCCGAGGCCGGTGCCGACTTCGTGTTCCAGTCAGTCGAGCCCCACCAGATCGCCGGGCCTGACGGCACCCTCAGCTTCTACGCCGGCCACATCTCGCCGCCGATGAAGACCTTCGCGTTCTGGATCCTCCCGAGCATCCTCTTCTTCTCGTCGTTGATGGCGGTCACCTACCACATCGGACTGATGCAACAGGTGGTGCGCGGGATGGCGTGGGTGATGCAGCGGACGATGGGCACCAGCGGTGCCGAGACGCTGTCCACGGCCGCGAACGTCTTTTTGGGCCAGACCGAGGCGCCGTTGTTGGTCAAGCCCTTCGTGGCGCGCATGACCCGGAGCGAGCTGTTCTGCGTCATGGTGGGCGGATTCGCCAACACCGCGGGCGGGGTGCTCGCGGCGTATGTCGGCTTCCTCCGGGATATTCCGGGGATCGCCGGGCACCTCGTCACCTGCTCGATCCTCTCGGCGCCGGCCACGCTGGTCATCGCCAAGATCATGCTCCCCGAGACCGAGAGGCCCGAGACCAGCGGCACGCTCACGCTCAACGACGAGCGGCCCGATCAGAACATCATGCAGGCCGCCGCGCGCGGCGCCACCGAGGGCATGGGGCTCGCGATCAACGTCGCGGCGATGCTCATCGCCTTCGTCGGGCTGGTGGCGGCCATCGACTGGGCCCTGACGCTCGCGCCGGTCAGCTTCTGCGACAGCGGGGTCCAGGTGGGGTGGGCGGACGGGTGCGGGGCCCTGTCGATGTCGCGCATCCTGGGGTGGGTGTTCACGCCGATCGCCCTGTTGATGGGCATCCCCTGGGCCGAGGCGCCAGCGGTGGGCACCCTGCTCGGCGAGAAGATGGTGTTGACCGAGTTCATCGCCTACGTGCACCTCGGCGAGCTCATGAAGACGGACCCCTTGTCGCCGCGCTCGGCGATCATCGTCAGCTACGCGCTGTGTGGCTTCGCCAACTTCGCGTCGGTGGGCATCCAGTTGGGCGGGCTGGGCGGCATGGCGCCGTCGCGGATGGGAGACGTCGCCGCCCTCGGCATCAAAGCCATGATCGGCGGGTCGCTGGCCACGTTCATGACCGCCTGTGTCGCGGGTGTCTTCTTCTGATCGCAGACGGGGACGCCCTACAGCCGCGCCGTCCGGTCCGTTACGGGGGGGAATGGAGCTCGCTTCCGTCCACTCGATGCTGCCGATGTCCGTCGCCGACGTGGACGCCCGTCTCCGCGCGGTGATCCCCCCGGCTGCCTTCCAACCGCGCGCGGTGCTGGCCATCTCGGCGGCGGGGCCGTGGCGGCCGGCGGACCTCTTCCCCGGTGCCATCGAGCGCCTCGCCTGGACGGTGCGCTTCGACACCCCGAACGGCGCGATCTTCACCGACGAAGGCGCCGCGTCGCTGGGGCGAAAGGGGATCCTGCGCCGCCAGGCACCCGTCCACCCGGGGGAGCTGTACCTGCGGGCGCTCGGCGAAGGCGTGTTCACCCTCATCTCCGACGTGGCGCAGCTGGCGTATGTCGCGGTCTACCGGGATCGTCAGCTCCGGTGGAGCCTGCTGCTCGAGGACCGGGTGCGCCTCGTACGCTGCGACGGAGACACCGTCCGGGTGCAGGCCCCGCCCGAGGACGTCCCCGAGGTCGACCGCACCGGCGTCCTCCTCGCTGGCCTGTATCAGTGGCTCCGCGAGCCGCTCGACGTGCGTGGCGCCGACCGGTACGTCTTTGGGGAGCTGCTCGACGCGATCACGCCCGACCCCGGCGTGGAGGTGGTCCTCGATGGCGGGTGGCCCGACGCCGCCCCCCTCCGCGTGGCCGCGGCGCGGTAAGAGGTTCGCAGCCGCCCATGCGCATACGTAAGCTCTCCCTGCAGGGCTTCAAATCCTTCGCCGACCGGGCCGTCTTCCAGTTCGGAGACGGCATCGCCGGCGTGGTCGGGCCCAACGGGTGCGGCAAGTCCAACGTGATGGACGCGGTGAAGTGGTGCGTGGGGGAGCAGTCGGCCAAGAGCCTGCGCGGCGACGCGATGTCGGACGTGATCTTCGCCGGCGCGGTGGGGCGCGGAGCCGTCTCCTTCGCCGAGGTGAGCCTCACCTTCTCTGCGTCGGACGAGCCGTTTCCTGGGATCTGGGCCCGTTTCGCCGAGATCGACGTGACCCGGCGCCTGTACCGCGACGGGCACTCCGAGTACCTGATCAACCAGGAGAAGGTGCGGCTGCGGGACTTCGTCGACCTCTTCATGGACTCGGGCGTCGGCAACCAGCTCTACTCCTTCATCGAGCAGGGACGGATCGGCCAGATCGTCCACGCCCGTCCGGAGCAGCGCCGCTCGCTGATCGAGGAGGCGGCGGGCATCTCCCGGTACAAGGCGCGCCGGGAGGAGACCCTCCAGAAGTTGGAGAGCACCCGCACGGCGCTGGATCGGGTCACCGATCTCTCCGACGAGATGGGCCGGCAGCTCCGCGCCGCCGAGCGTGCGGTGCAGCGCGCGGCGCGGTGGCGGTGGCTCGGGGCGAAGGTGCGCCAGGAGGAGGTCGCCGTCGGGTTGGTGCGCTGCGCCGGTCTGGTCGGGGATCGCCGCGCGCTGTCGGAGAAGGCCCGGAGGGTGCGGGAGGAGGTGGACGAGAGCACCCGCGCCGTGGAGCGGCACGAGCAGGACCTCGCGGGGCGCCGGGAGGTGCTGGAGCGGCTCGACGAGGAGGTCGGGCGCCTGCGGGACCGGCTCGGAGAGCGGGAAGGGGAGCGGCGCGTCGAGGAGTCGGCCGTCCAGTACCAGGCCCGCGAGACGGCCGCCGCCAAGGCGCGGCTCGAACGGCTGGCCCTCGACATCGAACAGCTTCGCGCCGAACGGGACGCCGCGGCGGCCGAGGCGACGCAGCGACGGACGCTCGCCGACGCCGCCGAGGCCGAGCTGGCCCGACTCCGCGTCGACGCCGAGCGGACCAGCGAGGTCGCCCGCGCCGAGGGTCAGCGGGTCGCGGCGGCCCGCGCGGGTCTGGACGGCGCGCGGCGCGCGGCGGTGGGGGCCCTGGAGGCGGCGGTGCGCGCGCGGGCGACGCTGGCCGGGATGGAAGCCCGGCGCGCCGACCTCACCGCGCGTAGAGAGCGGCTCGCGGTGCGCGAGGCGGGCCTCAAGTCCACCCACGGCCAGGTGGACGACGAGATCCTGCGCTTCGGGGCCCAGGTGGCGGCCGCCGAGGCCGAGCTCTCCCAGGCGCGGCAGGCCGTGGAGGCCGAGCGCGCCAAGGTGGCGGCGTCCGAGCAGGCCCAGATCGCGGCGGTCAAGGCGCTCCGTGCGAGTGAGGCGGGCTTGGTCGAGGTGACGCGGGCCCGGGCCGGCCTCTTCGCGCGTGTCGACGCCCTCGTCGATCAGGAAAAACGGCACGTCGACGCGCCGGACGGCGCGCGGGCGGCGCTGGGCGTGCCAGGCGCAATCGGCACCCTCGCCAGCCAGCTCGACGTGCCCGAGGGGCTCGACACCGTGCTCGCCCGGAGCCTGGACGGAGCGCTGGAGACGGTCTTGGTGCCGGATGTCCCGACCGCCCTGGCGGCGGCGCGCGCGGTTCGGGCCGGCCGGGCGCGGATCCTGGTGGTGCCGGCCCAGGGCGAGCCTGAGGGGGCGCTCTCCGAGGTCCGTGGCACGCCCGCCGGGCGTCGGGCGTTGGCCCGCCTCGCAGGGACGGTCGGCGTGGTGGACGACCTCGCCGCGGCCCTGGCCGATGGGGGCGGGAGGCGTCTCGTCACCCGGGACGGCGCGGTGGTTCGGGAAGATGGGCTCATCACCCTCGGGAACGACGCCCAGGCGGGGACCGCCACCCTCCGCCGTCGCCGCGAGTTGGGCGCCCTGCAGGCACAGGCGGCCGAAGTCGAAGCCCGACTCGCGGCGGCCCAGGCCGAGGTCGAACAGTCGCGGGTCGGGGTGACGGAGGCGGAGGCCGCGGTGCGTGGGGTGTCGGCGGCGGTCGAGGTCGTGCGGGCGGAGCAGCGGACGCGGGAGACGGCCCTCGCCGAGGCGCGACATCGGCTGGACCTCCAGCGGGCCCAGAAGTCCCAGGCGGTGCGCCTCGTAGAGGAGCTGTCCACGGAAGCGGGCGCGATCACGCGCGCGGCCGAAGCGCTCGACGCCGAGGAGGCGCGCGCCCGGACGTCCCTCGTCGAAGCGGAAGCGCGGCAGGCCAGCGCCGAGGAGGCGGTGCGGACGGCGCAGGGGACGCTGGAGGCCGCTGAGCCGGCGCTCGCCCTGGCGAGTGAGCGGGTGGGCCGGCTCCGCGTCGAGACCGCGACCGCGCAACGGGACGGCCTCGCTCACCGGGAGGCCGAGACCGCGGCCGCCAACCGGGCCGAGCGCGCCGTCGCCCGAGCCGCGCAGGTGGAGCGGGAGCGCACGGACCTCGACGGGCGCCTCGTCCAGTTGGCCGCCGAAGCGGCCGTCAGCGGCGCGCGCCTGCAACAGCTCGGGGAG
>JAYVAS010000290.1:0-4227 GCA_043750895.1 Pseudomonadota bacterium | reverse complement strand
TTGGCCTGGTCGGCGCGGAAGGCATCCAACTCGGGTTGGGTGGGCGTGCGCATCAAATCGAAGCGTTTTCCGTTGAGGAGCTCGATGGCGTCGAAGTCGAAGGTGAGCTTCGACTTCTCGAGCAGCGGGTTCACGGACGAGAGGATCGGGGTCTGCACTTCCCCGGTGTAGGGCGACCACCCGTACTGGTCGAAGTAGCCGAGGATGCCGTCGCGGGGGTGGGCCACCATGCGCACCGGCTCGGTCCCCGCTTCGGCGCCGAGATCGCTGATGGTGGTGAGGATCTCCTCGGGGCGCATCCCGCTCCAGTCGAAGCTCCCGCCCTGTTCGGCCTCGTAGTCGTGGGCGAGCGGGAAGCCGAGGTAGTGCCCGATCTCCAGGGTGGTGGTCTCGAGCCCGATGCCGGTCTGGATCCACGGCTCCAGGCCCATGTCTTCCACGACCGGCGCGAAGTCGGTGACCGCGTCGTGGTCGGTCGAGGTGAAGTAGTCCACGCCCTCGCTCACCATGGTGGCGACCCGGTCGGGCAGGCTCACCCCGCTGTCGAAGCTGGGGTTGGAGTGGACGTGGAAGTCGGCCGAGATCCAGCCGTCGGTGTCGACGGAGTGGACGAGCTGGAGGCGCAGGTCCACCGCGCCGGTGGCGTCCAAGGTGAACGTCTGCTCGTCGAGCTCGTACTCCATCCCCCGCGTGGCCACGACCGTGTAGGTCCCCGGGGGGAGGGTGGTGCGGGCCTCGCCGTAGGGGACGAAGAGCACCTCGGTAGGGGCCTCGCCCATGAACGGATCGCCCAGCTCGGGACGAAGGGACTGCCCGCCGAAGAAGGTGACCTTGGCGGGGATCGGGCGTCCCAGCTCGTCGACGATGCGGAGGTCGACCTGGCCCGCCTGCGGGATCGCGAGCGTGACGGTCAGCTCCTCTCCTTCGGTGACGGTGACCGGGACGCGCGGACCCTCCGGCCGACCCCGCACGTAGGCCGCCAGCTCCCAGTCACCCGGGGGGAGTGACCCGCCGAAGGAGCCGTCGGGCTGGGTGTCTTCGCCGACGTCGGTGAGCCATTGGTTCCACGGCAGGCTGGCGCCGGGCTGGTAGGCGAGCACTGATACATCTGATACAGGCTCACCCGAGCCCGTCTCGAGGACGTGGCCGCGGACCGAGCCAACGCTGTCTCCGCGGGCGGCGGTGAGGCGGTCGTAGACCGAGCCCATGTCGCCCTCGCCCACGGCGAGGTACCGCTCGTAGGCGAAGCTGGTGCCGATGGGGAACCGACTCGAGGAGCCGTCGCCCGCGATCCCGGCGCCGAAGGCGGCCGTCTGGGAGGAGGTGAACAGGGGGACGAAGAGGCTGCCGGTGGCGGCGGAGATGCCGTAGGAGACGTCGTCGCCGGTGCCGCCGATGAAGGGGAAGACCAGCGGGTCGTTGAAAAGGTTGCGGCCCGCCAGCGCCGCCTCGTAGACCGCCCGCTCCTCGTCGAAGCCGATGCCCGGCGCGAAGACGTCGATGCTGCCGCCCTGCAGGTAGAAGTCGCCCAGCGCCGCGCCGCCGCCGGTGGCGAGGCCCATCACGTCGAGGGTGGTGTCGGTCCCGGGGATCACGCTGGCTTCGGCGAGGTCCGAACCGGGGACCACGTCGCCGTCGTCGTTGACGATGGTCACGGTGGTCCTGAGCTTCAGGACCTGGGCGTCCGGCTCGAGGATGTAGTCGGTGGTGAGCCGCATGTCCGGGTGGGCCACGTCCGGGAGGCTCCAGAGCAGCCCGAGCACCGAGAGGAAGGGGTCGTCGGCCGCGTCGACGCGTACGACCGCCGCTTTGCCGTCGCTGCCGTCGTTGAGCACCTCGACCTCGGCGGCCTCGTCGGCGGCGGCGAGGTTGAGGTCCACCGTGGAGAACATCTCGGCGAGCTGGTCGTTGCCGTGGCCCCCGCCCCACTTGGGGTCGGGTCGGACCAGATCGGCGTCGGCGAGGGTGCCACCGTAGATCGACGGCCCCAGCGAGTAGCGCGCGTCGAGGATCACGAAGCGCACGTGGCCGTTCTCGAGGAGGATGTCCCCCGGACGGCCCATCGCTTTGGGCCCCCCGATGCCCTGTTCGAGGCGCTCGATGCGGGATGCGTGGGCGAGGGGGCCGTCGGGCGTACACCCGGCCAGCAGGAGGAGGAGCAGGGAGGGTGCGGGCACGGGGGCCATGGTTGCGGTAGCATACGCCGCCCCGTGGAGGTCCTGTGTTGCTCCTGCTGTCGATGGCCGCATTCGCCGATGAGACACCCCCCGTCGTGGACGTCGATCCGGTCGCACTCCTGCAGCTGTGGGGCACCGCCTACGACATGGACGAGAACGTGCAGGCCGACAGCACGGGCTACGGTGATCCGGAGGACGATCCGGGGGTCAAGGTGAAGCGCGCGCGCCTCGGCTTGCGGGCGCAGTCGGGCGCGTTCACCGCGCGGCTCGCCGGTGGCGCGGGCGCCTCCTACGACGCCTGGGATGAGGACCACGCCGACTTCGCCTTGTACGAAGCCTCGATTCAGTGGGAGCGGAAGTGGTTCTCAGTGGAGGCGGGGCTCCAGCGCACGCCGTTCTCCCGTGACAATCTCATGCCAAGTGGGGAGCTCACCTTCGAGGAGCGGGGAATCGCGGCCGAGCACGTGAGCGAGGATCGCGGCATGGGCATCGTGGCGCGCGCCCGCGGGGCGGGCGTGACCGGCCAGCTCGGCGTCTTCAACAGCGGGTACACCCCCTTCGGCGACGACAACGCCGGCAAGGCCCTGGTCGCCCGCGCCGAGTATCAGCTCGGGGACCGCGACACCTACGCGCTCTGGGGCGGCAAGGAGGGCTTCGGCCTGGGGGTCGGCGCGTCGGGGATGTACGAGATGGACGTGGCCACCAACACCGTGGCCGCCGAGCTCGACGCGGTGGTGCGCGCCGGTCCGCTCTCCGTGCTCGCCGAGGGATCCTACGCCACCGTGACCCCGACGGCGACGGACGTGGCGGCGGCGGGCGTGTGGGACCCGACCACGCGCCTCGGCGTCACCGGCGAGGTGAACGTGGGCGTCGGCCGGTTCCAACCCGCGGCGCGGGTGAGCTGGTTCTCCGATTCGGCGCTCGGGAGTTGGACCCAGTTGCTCGGCGGCGTCGTCGCGCACGTCGGCCCCGCGGGCAACAACGACCTGGTTCGGGTGGGTGCGGGCTACGTGCTGCGGCTGGAGTCGGACCCGGTACCGAACGACACCGTGCGGCTGTGGGGCCAGTTCTGGTTGAAGCGGAAGGGGTAGAGGGAGAGTCCGGAGGAGGGAGTCCGGAGTCCGGAGTCCGGAGTCCGGAGGAGGGAGTCCGGAGTCCGGAGTCCGGAGGAGGGAGTCCGGCGGAGGGCGGCTACGCTGGGTTATGGCTTGGACGCGGAGGCCTCATGGTCGATCACGTCGGTTTCACGGTCGAGAATTGGGACGCGGCCCGCCTCTTCTATGTCGCGGCGCTCGCGCCCTTGGGGATGGCCGTGGTGATGGAGTGGGGCGAGTCGGCGGGGTTCGGCGTGGCTCACAAGCCGGAGTTCTGGGTGGGTCGCGGACCCCGGATGACGCCCGGCATGCACATCGCGTTCCGGGCCAAGGACCGCGCCACGGTTGATGCGTTCTACGCCGCAGCGATGGCGGCCGGCGGGGTGGACAACGGCCCGCCCGGGCTGCGCCCGCAGTACCATGCCGCGTACTACGGGGCTTTCGTGCGCGATCCCGACGGTCACAACATCGAAGCCGTCTGCCACGACGCTCCGTGATTCGTTTTCGGGCCACGCTCCGGCGAGGTGTCTGGCTACCGGGGTAACCGGCGGATCGCGTCCGTCGACCAGGTGTGGCCATGCTCGGCGCGGGCGGCATCCCATGCGTGGAGCACGCTGCGCTTGCGGCCAGGACCCCGGCAACGGCGCCCGCTTGGAGCCTCCCGAGCCAGACCCGACCGTCGCGGCGGCGCCACACACGGGCGCAGGGCGGACGGCCATCGGACGCGGCGGCCAGGAGTCGCTCGGCGTCGCCCCGATCCAGGGTGGTCAGGTCCAACACGTCCTTCCCACAGGCGTCGCAGTGGCGACCCTGGGCGGCGTCCGCCATGTGCTCCCACGCCGCGGCACACGGGGTCCTAAGGGCCTGCCCGTCAATAAACGTGTCGGACCGAGGGCGTCGATGCGCCTCGAGCCCAAGGAGCGAGGAGGGAGCATGTCCGCCGACATGTGACCGAC
>JAYVAS010000289.1:0-8003 GCA_043750895.1 Pseudomonadota bacterium | reverse complement strand
ATCGCCGACGTCAACAACGACGGTCACGCCGACATCGTGTACACGAACAGTCGGCAGAACGGACAGCCGGAGACGGGCATGGCGGTCCGACGCGACGTCGGCAACAACTGGCCGCCCGCCCGCCCCATCTGGAACCAGAACGCCTACGCCATCACCCACGTCGAAGACGACGGCGCGATCCCCGCGGTCGCCGCGTCGAACTGGCTGGTGAACAACAGCTTCCGCGGGGCGGACGTCGAAGCCTGGACGGACGAGGGCCAGGTCGACCTCCTGGGTCGTATCGTGGAGCTCTGTTTCGATGACTGCCCGAGCGACCAGGTGTGGGTCTGGTTCGCCCTCGGAAACCAAGGCGGGGGCGATCAACGTGGCACCGTCTACGTCGAGTTCTGGGCCCACACGGCCACGGCCGAGGTGCTCGTGGGCACCTACGCCTGGAGCGCACCGATCCCCGCGGGCGAGATGTCCGAGGCCGTGTCCCTCCGCCTGTTCGACCTCCCGGCCACCCCCTTCGACCTGGAGATGCGCATCGACCCCGGGGGCGACGTCACCGAATGCTACGAGGACAACAACGGGGATTGGCGCGAGGGCGTCACATGCCCGTAGGCGCACGATCCGCCCGCGGGGCGGACCGAAAGGGGCAACCCTGACGCATGATGGACCTGCTCACCCGGCAATTCCTCCGCGCCCTTCGGGGCCATCGTTCGCAAACCGCCTTCGCCCGCCGGCTCGGTTACCGAAGCAACCCCATCGCCAACTGGGAGGCCGGCCGCCACTTCCCGACCGCGGGTGAGGCGATGCGGGCCGCGGCGCGGGTCGAGCTCGACGTGATGGGCGCGCTCGAACAAGTCGGGGGAGCGCGGGCCGGCGCCCCCAGGAGCCTGGACGATCACGACCTCGCCCACTGGTTGTCGGCGCTCCGCGGACCGCTGAGCCTCGCCGACATCGGGGAGCGCGCCCAAGCGTCGCGTTTCCAGGTGGAGCGGTGGTTCGCAGGTCGCACCCGTCCGCGGCTCCCGCAGTTCTTCGCGTTGGTCGACGCAATGACCGGGCGGCTCGGCGAGTTCCTGCTGCGGCTGGTGCCCCTGGAGGCGCTGCCGGCGCTGACCGAGCCGGAGCGCGTCGGGCGGTTGACGCGGGAGTTGATCAAGCGCGAGCTCTGGATGTGGCCGGTCCTCTGTGTCCTCTCGACCCGCGCCTGGGCCGACGCGACGGAGCCGCTGGGGGCGGCGTGGATCGCCGACCGGCTGGAGATCCCCGTGGAGACCGTCGACCGCTGTCTGAGCGGGCTGATCTCCCTGGGGGTCCTCCGCTGGCACCTCGGGCGCTGGGCCCTGGTCCCCGCCGCCGTCGCCCTGCAGGTGCCGATCCACCCCAAGGAGGTCCCGGACTGGAACACCCGATGGGCGGCGGTGATCGCGGATCGGACGCGGACCCACCACCCTGAGGATCACGGCTACTGCGTCGTCTCAGCCGTCCCCGCCCGCGCCTGGAGTCGGATCCAGGCCGCCATCGAACGATGCCACGAGGAGGTCTGGGCCGCGGGGGCCGACAACGACCCCGAGGAGGTCGTGTCGTTGGTCTACATCCGGCTGGTCAAGTGGGTCGGTCCGGAGGGGGCGTAGCCGGGGGCGTCCGACCCCGCGTACGGCCCGAGGCCGGCGACACCCGCCCGGCTACGGGCCCCAGGTCCCCACCGGGACGTGCATGACGAAGGTCTTCACCGCGAAGTCGGCGTCGAAGGCCCGCCCGAGCAGCACGGTGCCGTCATCCGACACCGCCATCACGTTGGTGAGCCAGTAGCCCTCGTCGATCACCACCCCCGCCGCCTGCGCGACCTCCTGGAGCGAGCGCATCCCGTCCGCCTCGGTCCACACGAACGCCGACGGCACCGTGAAGAACTCGCTGCCCACCCCGCCGTAGGCGACCTGCCCGTCGGCAGAGAGCGCGTTCGGGTACACCGCGTCCGTGGGCAACATCGACTTCAGGCGACCGAGGGAGACCAGGCCGCCGGCCTCCGTCCACAGGTAGCCGTCGTACCCGCGCAGCAGCGCGAGCGTGGATCCGTCGTAGTCGATGGCGAGGACTTCGCCGCTCTGCTCGTGGTCGTCGGGGGTGAGCAGCTTACCGTGCCCATCGGCGGTCCACCGCGCCGGCGAACGGTCGAGGGCCCCGTAGGCCGCGAACCCGCCCGCGACCTGGCCGTCGCCCGACACGAAGGAGGCCCGGTTGACGGGCGCGTTCGGGCTCCCCTCGTACGGTTCGCCGACGATGTCGAACATCTGCACTCCGCCCGCCGCCGTCCACCGGAAGGCCGCCGGCACGCAGCCGTCCCAGAGCAGCCCGACCACGACGGTGCCGTCGTCGCTCACGTCGAACCCGCCCCCGTTGTCCATGTCGCACCCGGCCGCGAAGGGAGAGGCGATCTTCTCCCAGCCGGTGGCCTCGCTCCACAGACCCGCCTCGGTCGGCACGCCGTACCAGGCGGAGATGCGCCCATCGGACGAGACCCCGGTGGCGAGGTTGCGGGTGACGTCGCCCAGGGTGGTCACGCTGCGGAGAGCGTCGGTGGCGGTGTCGATGAAGAACAGCTCGCCCTCGATGGAGATCTGGCTCTGCACCAACGCCGTGGTGCCGTCGGGGCTCAGATCGACCGCGAAGACGTCGTCGAACCAGGCGACACGGGGGGTGACCGGATCGGTGTCCGTGTCGGTGTCGGTGTCCGTGTCGGTGTCGGTGTCGGTGTCCGTGTCCGTGTCCGTCGCGGTGTCGTCGAGGCCGGTGTCGTCCTTCTCCGCGGTGCAGGCCACGGTGAGGAGGAGGAGGGGGAGGAGGGGGAGGAGGGGCTGCGTACGCATGGGGCACTCGCTACTGAGGTTGGACTTAGTAATGCTGAGTCTATACTCAGTAATCTCAAGCCGCTCGGAGAAGTTGTCCATGTCCACCGCCGAACCGACCACCCCCCGCACGCCGAAGCGGCGCCGGGACGCGTCACGGGCGCGGGTCGCCGTGCTCGACGCGGCGCTCAAACGTTTCTCCGCGCACGGGTACGTGGGGGCGCGTATCGCCGACATCGCCGAGGACGCCGGCTACAGCGAGGCCCTCGTCTACTTCCACTTCCAGAACAAGGCCGGCCTGTTCCGAGAAGTGGTCGCCCGGATCGACGCCGACTCCAAGTGGTTCGACCCCGACTGCACGCCCGACGCGTTCGTCGCCCAGATGCGCGAGGGCGAGCTACGCTACCACCTCGATGCCCGCTGGCGGGCGCTCGACAACGTATGGGCCGAGGCGCAGGGCGGCGAGCGGGACCTGCTCGCGCTGATCCGACCCCAGCTCCGCAGTTCGGTGGGTGCCCTCGAGGCGCTGCTCACCCGTTTCGACCGCGGGGACCACCCCGATCGCCGCCAACACGCGCTGCTGCTGCTCGCCGTCTCCTACGGAGCCCGGGTGCTGCGCCGGTACGATCCCGAGGCGATCTCGGCCGAGGAGGCGGCCGACCTGCTCGGCTACGCGGCGGCGGCGGTGGTGGAGGATTTGGGGAGGCGGGGGTGACCCACTCCTGGCTATGATCGGTGGACGTCGGACGCGTCATGCCTGGTCGCTTCCTCCTCCTGGCCTGTGTGCAATCGCCCCCGACCACGGTCGACGGCCCCAAGCCGGCTCCCTTCGACTCGGCGGCGGCACCCTCCGACGCCGACGGAGACGGCGTCACCGACAACGCCGACTGCGATGACGCCGACGACGCGGTGTCGACGCCGACCCTCTGGTACCCGGACGCGGACGCGGACGGGTTCGGGGACCTGACGACCGCGACCTCGGCCTGGGGCCCCGACCGGCTTCGTGGGCGACGCCGGCGACTGCGATGACGCGGACCCGGCCGTGCACCCCGGCGCGGTCGAGGTCTGCAACACCATCGACGACGACTGCGACGCCCTCACCGACGACGCCGACCCCGGCGTGGACCTCACCGGCGCCCCGACCTGGTGCCCCGACGTCGACGCCGACGGGTGGACCGTCTCGGCTGGCGCCGCGGCTGCGTGCGCGGCCCCCGACGGGTTCCTGGCCTGCTCAGACCCGACCGACTGTGACGACACCCGGGCCGCGGTGTCCCCCGACGCCACCGAGGTCTGCGGGAACGGCCTCGACGACGACTGCGACGGCGCCCCCGGCGTGTGCCCCCTCGACGCATCCACCCCGGCCGACGCCGACGCCACCTACGTCGGCGCACAGGGGGACGGCGCTGGGTACGCCGTCGTGATGCTCGACGTCGACGGCAACGGGGACCTGGACCTCCTGGTCGGGGCGCCGTACCCCGAAGCGGGGCCGGTGAAGACCGGCGCCGTGGCCCTGCACACCGTCAACCCGGCCGGCCGCGTGTCGGTGAGCGACGCGCTGGGGCTCGCCCGCGGGGGGACGGACGCCGACTGGGACGAGAGCAACTTCGGCGCCCAGCTCGCCGCTGCCGACGAGTTCGGGACTGCGCTGGCCACCGACGACTTCGACGGAGACGGGGCGGCCGACCTCGTGGTGCTCGCCTCGGACGGGGACGCCACCTACCTGTTCCTGGGTCCGCTCACCGACGGCACCGCCGCCGACCTCGCCGCCGACACACGTTCCGGCCCCGCCGACCGGGTGGCGACCCCGGGGGACGGCGACGGAGACGGCCTCGCCGACCTCCTGCTCGCGCGCGACAACCAATCCGACGCCGAGCTGTGCTTCGGGGGCACCCGTCTGCTTTCAGGTGCCAGCCTGGACCTCGGCGTCGCGATGACGGCCGGGGCTGGCGGCGACCTGGACGGCGATGGCGACGTCGACCTCGTGCTGAGCGACTACATGGACGACGACTACCAGGGGATCGTCCGCCTCGCCTACGGTCCCATCACCGGCCCTCCGAGCTTCGCCACCATCGACGCGACCGACCAGGACTTCTTCGGGTTCTCCCTGGCGATCGGAGACCTCGACGGGGACGGAGCCGCGGATCTCGCGGTAGGCGCGCCCTGGGATGGGTCCGCGGGGGCGTATGCGGGGGCGGTGTTCGTGTTTGATGGGGTGCGGTTCTAGTCGGTTCTGGCCGGGGCTATCGGGGGCGAACCGACGGGTTTGTCAAGAGTTTGCAAAGCCCCCCCCCGAAAGACGCGAAGTACCATACGCACGTGGTGGAGGTCGAAATGCGGCATCGCAGCATGCACATCCTGATGGTGGTCCTCGTCGTCCTGGGGGTGGTCCTCGCCTCTCCCGCCCGCGCCGGCGCCGTCCTCGCCCGCTCCGCGGGCTCGCGAATCCTGGGGCCGACCGCGATCTGGACCAGCAAGGACACCACCTCGCCCGTATTTCACCCCTTGGGGGCCCCGATGCCCTCCGCGGGCCTCGTCAACGTGCGGGTGGGATTCCAGATCACCGAGATCTCGGGAACCTGCCGCGCCCGCCCGGCGCTGCGCTACTCCAACGACGGCGTGAACTGGAACGCAGACGTGGCGATCGACGTCACCACCCTCAACTACGCCACCACCGACACCCCGGTCTACGGGACCGCCTACGTGGACATCCTGGCCCTCGCCACGCCCGGCGCCTGGGTCCAGTTCGGCATGCAGGCCGCCAACGCAAACGTCAGCACCGGAACCGGCCTGTGCAACGCCACCCTGCGCATCGAACAGAAGGAGAAGTGAGGTGAGCAGAGCATGGAGACCGCTCGTCATCGCCGTTGCGTTGCTGTGCCTCGTTGGGGCGGGGGGGCAACAGGGGGGCGATGGGGGGGCCGCGACCGTGCAGGAGCCACCAATAGTAGATCCAAGCACTGGGCTCGCGAACCTTTGCCTGTACCCCAGCTACGTGGTGATCGGACAGTGGACGCACACTTCGGCCGAGGAGGTCCCGCGCTTGGGTTTGTTCACGCGAGGGAGTCTCCTCGTGGAGCGCGTCCTACTGGACGACTCCGCGGAGATGCGCGCCGGTCAGACCGTGGAGATTCTCATGCCCGGTGGGGTACTCAATGGCATGACCGCGGTGTCCAACGGCGCCCCATACCCGCGCGTCGGCGAATGGTGGTTCGTCGCAATCACCCTTTGGCCGTGGGGAGCGGAGCGGGTCGCGACTCGGCGGCTACCTGGCGAGTGGATCCCCCACATTCCGGACGAACTCACCCTCCGATCCGCGGCTCAGCGCCTGTGCGACGCGCACGCGGAGGGGATCTACAAGCCCGACCTCACCAACCGTGAGTTACAGCGTGAGGCCGTGAAGTTGGTCCGCCCGGATCTCATCCGTCTCAGGCCACAGCGGTGAACGGAAGGTACATCCTGACCGCCATTTTCGGACTCACGGTCGGCTGCACCGGCGAAAAGGCGGGGGAGAACTGCGACGACTTGGACGTAGTTGACCCTCCTTGCGTAGAACCACGAACACGAAGTGGCTCGCTGGTCCACCAGGGGTATTGCTTCCAGGTCTCCAATCACGCCTGCCGCGAGAACCCCGTGGATGCAAGCCTCGAACTATCCGTCGAGTCGTTCGAGACATGGGGCAGTTCCGCGAACGGATACGCCCGATCGGCGCTGGTCGAGGGGGACGTCCGCAGCGCGGTGTCGGACACCGTGGACTGGATGAACAACGAGGCGAATGCCGCCTTCGCACAGGTCGTGCTCTCCTACTCCACCAGCGACGAGATCTCGGAGGCAGAGTTCAGCCTCGAGTGGGACCAATCCTATAAGATAGGGATGCTCAGCCCGGAGGGCTCAACTTTAGCTCTAGAACCTGGAGAAATGGCCAAGACCCAGTGCTGGTACCCCACAGCCACACCGGAGGATGGGTTTTTCGACTGCGACATCGCACTCCGAAGCACCTACGCCGACCCGGAGTTCCGACGTGCGCTGATCGATGGCACCCTCCCTGCTGATCCTTTGAGATTCCATACCTACGTTCCCTGGGCTACGGGGCTCCCCAACGCCAAAGATGACCCCGCTGGCGGTCAATACAGCCTGCGGTTCGTGCTCGTCCACGAATTCCTCCACGTCCTCGGTTTTGCCGAAAGTCCGGACGTCCCGGACTCTTTCTACGCTATCCCCTTAGAATACGGCAACTCACTCCCATTGAACCTCTCCTGCGACGACCGCCGCGCGTTGTTGTTCCTCTACTGCCCCGATTCCCTGGGTGAGTCGTGGTGCACCGACGTCGAGGTCGCCGGGGCGATGAACTGCGCCACCTCCGGGTGACCGGCACGTCTTCGCCCCCCCTCACACCCCCGGCTCCCTCCCCACCCGCACCACCGCCTCGCAGAAGGCCATCGCCGCCGCCTCGACGTGGGCCAGCTCGCCCCCCAACCAACTCGCCGCGAAGTTGGTCTCCGTAGGCGGCGTGAACACCCGCAAGGCCCGAACGTCGGCCGCCTTGAGCGCCGCGTCCAGGCCGATCGTGGCCTCCATCGGCGGGGCGACGAGGTAGGCCATCGCACTCCCTACGGGCACCCCCGCCTGGGCGGACAAGTAAGTGCCCAACGACGCGATCACGTGCGGGAACACCGCGATGGTGCCGGCGTCGTTGGCCGCGTAGAAACAGGCGTCGTGGGTGAGGCAGTTGACCAGGGCCCGCAGGCCCTCCTCGATCTCGTCGGGGTCCGCCGCCGCGAGCACGCCGAGGATCTCGCCCGAGAGCGGCCCCGAGGCGTGACGGGACCCGGCGTAGAAGCTCTTGGCGAACACCACGTCCACGCCGGCGTTCTTGGTGGCCTCGTCGAGCGCGACGTAGGTGGGATCGTCCTGATCGACGGTGATCAAGCCCAGGGAGCGGTGCACCTCCGGGTTGGCACCGTACGCCCGCAGCAGCGCCGGATCGGCGTTGGGGATGCGGCGGATCGAGAGGATCTTCGGGAGGATGGGCTCGAGCATCAGGGCACCTCCACCAGTCGGCTGCGCACCTGCGGGGCCCGGTAGCCCCCGCGGGCCACCTCCCCCAGCTCGGCCACCAGCGGCGCGAGGTCGAGGGCGACCCCGGAGGTCTGCTGGGTGAGCATCGCGCCG
>JAYVAS010000288.1:0-1689 GCA_043750895.1 Pseudomonadota bacterium | reverse complement strand
AGAGGAGAAGGAGGCTCACGACTACTCCGGGGACAGGGTGTACCCCCCCGGCATCGCGTAGTCGTCCCACCTCCAGACCGCGGTGACCTCGTTCCCGGTGCCATCGCCGAACACCTCCTGGCGGCCGGAGGGGTCGTGGTTGGTCCACACCACGCCCCAGCCCAAGCTGGAGTTCAGTAGCACGGACTCGTCGGACCAGTCGCTGACGTAGCGCCCGTCGTACCAGAGCCAGTACTCGTAGGCGGAGAGGGCGTAGCCATAGGAGTAGTTGGACGAGGTGGTCCAGCCATCTTCGAAGGCGGGCGACCAGTAGTACTCCCAAGGAGCGTCGATGCGCGCACACGCGTCGCCGTAGGCGTCTGCCTGCCCGAGCCGGCCGACGAAGTCCCACAGACAGTCCGGGCAGTTGCTCCGGCCGGGCCCTTCCACGACGAGTGTTCCCTCGATCCGGCACCACTCGGTGCCGGCGGCGTCCGCGTAGATGACCCCCCACTCCGCGGAGCTGACCTCGCCGTCGGTGGCGTGGAAGGTGTCGTAGGCCCACGCCCCGATCCAGTCCTCCCGGCACCCCTCATCGACCGCGCCGTCGCAGTTGTCGTCCACCAGGTTGCAGATCTCATCCATGCGCGGGGAGTAGGTCCCGGTGGTGTCGTCGCAGTCGCCTTCGAGGGCGGACCAGCCGTCGTGGTCGTGGTCCTCGCGGAGCCAAGTTCCGGGCTCGGCGAGGTGGTCGAGGCCGAGAGAGAAGGGTCGGCGCGGCGCGGACTTCGCGGACACCGGGAGCGTCGAGGAGGGTGCGGGCGTGCTACACGAGAGGAGTAGGACGAGGAGGTTCACCACGTGGCCTCCCGATAGCGGAGCACGGTCCGCCCGGTGGTCCCGACCGCGAACCACGCGAGGTGCAGGCGCCCACCGGCGATGCAGTGGGTAGGCCAGGAAGCGTCGGGGAGCCCGAGCAACGCGGGCGGCACGGGCAGATCGTCGGCGAGGCCGTTGTCGCCGCGAGGGGAGACGTATTGATCCGGCAGGGAGAGCACCGTTGGGCGCGAGCGGGACAGCGACACCGCCGCGGCCGAGGCGAGCTTGGGGCCGCCGCCCTTGCCCTCCCACACCACCGCGGCCAACCCGGAGTCCGCATCGGCGACCACCTGCGCGAATTCGTTCACGGTACGGATAGTCCGGTCGCACACGTCTACCGGCGTGGTCCAGGTGACGCCGCCGTCGACGCTGCCGGCGTTCCAGATGAGCGTCGGTCCGCGAAGCTCCTTTCGCTGCCACGCCGCGATGAACCCGTCCGCCCCGGCGTGCGCCACGCTGGGGTCCCAACCCGAGCTCCCGTCCACCCGGTACCCCGCCAGGGGCTGGAGGGGGAAGGTGCCCACGGAGCCGCGCGCGGAGACGGAAAAGCTGATGGCGACCGTGGTGTAGAAGCTCGTCGACCCGGAGACGTCCAACTCCCGCCACACCACTACGCCCTGGGTCTCCCCGACGGCCAGGGAGGGGAGGCTCGGGGTGGCGCCGCCTCGCCGCACCTCCCGCCGCGTGACCCCCCGGGTGTTCCCGCGCACGAGCTGGATCGACTTCGCGAATCGCTCGGTCGCCCCCACGGCGACCCAGGCGGTGCCGCTCGCGTCGTGCCCCAGCGAGGGGTTGTCGAGCGTGGCGTTGCGCATGGCGTGGTCCCAGGCG
>JAYVAS010000287.1:0-1689 GCA_043750895.1 Pseudomonadota bacterium | reverse complement strand
AGAGGAGAAGGAGGCTCACGACTACTCCGGGGACAGGGTGTACCCCCCCGGCATCGCGTAGTCGTCCCACCTCCAGACCGCGGTGACCTCGTTCCCGGTCCCATCGCCGAACACCTCGTGGCGCCCCGTGGGGTCGTGGTTGGTCCACCTGACGCCCCAGCCCAATCCGGAGTTCTTCAGCACGGACTCGTTGGACCAGTCGCTGACGTAGCGCCCGTCGTAGTAGAGCCAATACTCGTAGGCGGACAGGGCGTAGCCGTAGGAGTAGCTGCCCTTTCCTGACCAGCCCTCCTCGAAGGTCGGCGACCAGTAGTACTCCCAGGGCGCATCGATGCGCGCGCACGCATCGCCAGACAAGGCGGCCTGGCCGAGCCGGCCCTGGAAGTCCCAGAGGCAGTCCGGGCAGTTGCTCCTGCCGGGACCTTCCACGAGGAGGGTGCCCTGGATCCGACACCACTCGGTGCCCGCCGCGTCCGCGTAGATCACTCCCCACTCCGCCGAGGTGACCTCTCCGTCCGTGGAGTGGAAGTCCTTGTACTGCCACGATCCGATCCAATCCTCCCGACAGCCCTCGTCCACGGCGCCGTCACAGTTGTCGTCCACGAGGTTGCAGGTCTCGTCCATGCGCGGGGAGTACATCCCGGTGGTGTCGTCGCAGTCACCCTCGAGCACGGACCAGCCGTCGTGGTCGTGATCCTCGCGGAGCCAGGTTCCGGGCTCGGCGAGGTGGTTGAGCCCGAGGGAGAAAGGACGGTGCGGGGTGGCCTTCGCGGACACCGGGAGCGCCGAGGGGGACCCGGGAGGGCTGCACGAGAGGAGCAGGAGGAGGAGGCTCACCACGTGGCCTCCCGGTAGCGGAGCACGGTCCGACCGGTGGTCCCGATCGCGAACCACGCGAGGTGCAGACGCCCGCCGGTGAGGCAGAGCGTGGGCCGCGAGGCGTCGGGGAGCCCGCGCACGGCCGGGGCCACGGGCACATCGTCGGCGAGGCCGTTATCGCCGCGCGGTGAGACGTACTGATCCGGCAGGGACAGCACCGTTGGGCGCGAGCGGGACAGCGACACCGCCGCCGCGGAGGCGAGCTTGGGGCCGCCGCCCTTGCCCTCCCACACCATCGCGGCCAACCCGGAGTCGGCGTCGGCGACCACCTGCGCGAACTCGTTCACGGCACGGATGGTGTCGTCGCACACCTCCACCGGCGTGGTCCAGGTGACTCCGCCATCGAGGCTACCGGCGTTCCAAATCACTGGCGTCTGGCCCCGCGCCCGCCCTTGCCACGCCGCGATGAACCCGTCCGCCCCCGCGTGCCCCACGCTGGGATCCCAGGCCGAGCTCCCATCCACCCGATACCCCGCCAAGGGCTGGAAGGGGAAGGTGCCCACGGAGCCGCGGGCGGAGAGGGAGAAACTGGCGGCGACGGTGGTGTAGAAGCTCGTAGACCCGGGGACGTCCAACTCCCGCCACACCACGACGCCCTGGGTCTCCCCGACGGCGAGGGAGGGGAGGCTCGGAGTCGCGCCGCCTCGCCGCACCTCCCGCCGCGTGACCCCCCGGCTGTTCCCGCGCACGAGCTGGATCGACTTCGCGAAGCGCTCGGTCGCCCCCACGGCGACCCAGGCGGTGCCGCTCGCGTCGTGCCCCAGCGAGGGGTTGTCGAGCGTGGCGTTGCGCATGGCGTGGTCCCAGGCG
>JAYVAS010000286.1:0-6948 GCA_043750895.1 Pseudomonadota bacterium | reverse complement strand
ACCCGCACCCAGAGCCACGGCATCAACCTCAACCGCGACTACCTGCGCCACGGCGCCCCGGAGATGCGGCTGCTTCAGCAGCACGTGTGCATCCCGTGGGCCCCCGACCTCACCGTGGACAACCACGCCACCAACGGCTCCGTCCACCGCTTCCACATGACGGTGGACATCCCCCACACCGTCGAGAGCGGCCGCGCGGAGCCGATCGCGTTCATGCGCGCGCGGGTGGTGCCGGACGTCATCGCCGCGGTGCGCAAGCGGGGCTTCGAGTCGGGCTGGTACGGCAATTTCGTGGAGGACGAGCGGGTGCTCGACGCCGGCGGGGACGCCGATCCCACCAGCGCGGTGGGCGAGGGCTGGATGACCTACCCCCACAACCCCCGATTTGGATCCAACTACCGCGGTCTCACCAACCGGCTGGACCTGCTGCTCGAATGTTACAGCTACCTCTCGTTCGCGGACCGGGTCGCCACCGCGTCGGCGTGGCACATCGAGACCTTGAATTGGGTGGCAGCCCACCCCGACGACGTGCGGCAGGTGGTCGCGGCCAGCCAACGCCCCCCCGATCGGGTCGCGGTGCGCTACCGGCTCGACCTCGCGGCCCAGCCGGTCGAGATCCTCACCCGCACGCCGCGCACCCTCGACGGCGCGCCGTCCACGGTCACCCTCCCCTACTTCGGGAATTTCGTCGGTACCACGGTGGTGGACCGGCCCGCCGCGTACTTCGTGCCCCCCGCCCTCGGCGCCCACCTCCGCCAGCACGGGCTCACCGTCGAGCCCGCCACCGGCAGCCATCGCGTCCAGGTCGCCCAGGTGGAGTCGGTCGGCACCGAGGATGGGCGCGGCATCCTCGAGGCGGCCCGGGTGGGCGAGATCGCGGTGTCCTGGTCCCGCCACACCCGGGTGGTGCCGCCGGGCTGGAGCCGCGTGGCGACGGATCAGCCGCTGGGCGCGGTCGCGGTGTACCTGTGCGAGCCGGAGAGCGACGACGGCGCCGTGGAGAACGGGCTCGTGGACGCGCCGGGGGTGGGGAGTGAGTTTCCGGTGTGGCGGGGGGAGTAACGAGACGCCCGGTTCCAAGCGGGGAACCAATCCCCGCGGCCGGCGTCTGATCCACCCTCCCCCGCCAGGCACCCATGACCCTCCGCAAACGCATCCTCTTCGCCGCCCTCTCGGTCACCGCCACCGCCGTCGGCCTCGCGCTGGTGATTCCGCGCTTCGGCGCGTCCCCACCTCCCGAGGACTTCGAGGCGTTCGCCGCCCAGTGCGCCACCTTCCACAAGGCGGAGTTCTTCATCCGCAACCGTGGCCATGAGCACAAGAAGCCCTACTCCGGGATCTTCAAGAAGGGCGTCGTCCACCTCCACGAGGACGGCCGCTGGTCGGTGGAGGACATGGTCCTCACCGGCCGCCTCGCCTGGGCGGATGGCCTGCTCACCTACGAGAACCTGTACATGTCCACCCCCAAGCCCATCGACGGGTTCGGGACGATCATCGAGGACGTGTGGGCCGAGTGCCGCAACGGCTTCGAGGCCACCGACTGGGTGGAGGTGGCGCGGCCGGAGGGGGCGCATGGCTGGTCCAAGCTGGTGTGGGCGCGCCTCGACTTTCCGTTCGACTGGGCGGACCTCGTCGAGGTGTACCTGGGCGTCAATCCGGAGAAGGACACACCTTCGGAAGTGGTGCTCTTTGCGGGCGGCACCTGGCGCTCGGTCGACATCGACATCGTCGACTTCGGCGCCAGCTTCCCCGAGCAGGCGCTCTCCCGGGACGCGCCCTACCTGCCGCCCCCGCAGCCGAGGATCTGGCGCGACCGGACCCAGGAGCAGGCGTTCGGGGGCGCTCCATTCTGACCTGGGAACCAATCACAGGGGCTGGCGTCTGATCCACCCTCCCCCGCCGGGCACCGATGACCCTCCGTACCCGTCTCCTCTTCGCGGCCCTCTCGGTCACCGCCGCCGCCGTCGGCCTCGCGCTGGCGGTCCCGCGCCTCGGCGCGTCCCCACCCCCCGAGGACTTCGAGGCGTTCGCCGCCCAGTGCGCCACCTTCCACAAGGCGGAGTTCTTCATCCGCAATCGTGGCCATGAGCACAAGAAGCCCTACTCCGGGATCTTCAAGAAGGGCGTCGTCCACCTCCACGAGGACGGCCGCTGGTCGGTGGACGACATGGTGTTCACCGGCCGGCTCGCCTGGGCGGATGGCCTGCTCACCTACGAGAACCTGACGATGTCCACCCCCAAGCCCATCGACGGCTTCGGGACCACCGTCGAGGACGTGTGGGCCGAGTGCCGCAACGGGTTCGAGGACACCGACTGGGTGGAGGTGGCGCGGCCGGAGGGGGCGCACAACTCTCCCTCCCTGGTCTGGGCGCGCCTGGACTTTCCCTTCGACTGGGCAGACCTTGTCGATGTCTACTTGGGCGTCGAACCCAACCACGACACGCTCGCGGAAATCGTGCTCTACCATCGCGACACTTGGCGCTCCGTGGACATCGACATCGTCGACTTCCGCGCCACGTTCGCCGAGCAGGCGCTCTCGCGGGATGCGCCGTACCGGCCACCGCCGCAGCCGCGGATCTGGGGCGGCTACTAACTAAGGACACGAACGCGCATTCGGCGGCGCCGCCCTGACCGCCCTCACCCCTGCCGCAACAGGGCCTCGACCCGGCGCAGGGGGACGCGGTCGATCGGTTTCCCGTCGATGCTGCTGGTGCGGATGATGTGCAGTTCGCCGCGATCGTAGACCGAGAGCTCGACGGGGACACCCCGGACCTCGAAGTGGTAGTGCACGTAGCGCCGGAAAACGCCGTCCTTCTGGATGTCGTGTTCGATGCGCTCGACGTCGTGGCCCTGCGCGCGTAAGCACCGCTCAAGGTGGTCGTGGCGACCGCAGAACAGTTGGATGTCGACATCGCTGTTGGGGTGGATGCTGCCGGTCGCTACCGATCCGATGAGGCGCGGCTCGAAGGACTCGAGCGGCCGCATCACCTCCACCGCCACCGCGCGCATGTGGCGTAAGCGAGCGCGTCGCCCGTCGGCGTCCATCCTCCCGCGCGCCACGATCGCCGCCCGGATCTCCCCGTTGGAGGGCAGGACGGCGCCGGACCCCACGCGCATGCCGAGCAGGTTGTCGGCCGCCATCCGTTTGGCCTCGATGTACTCCCGGACGTCTTCGTCCACCATCAGCCGCGCCGCCTCCTCGGCGATCGCGCGCCGTTGCCCCGCGCGGCGGCTCAGCGCGGCACCGGAAGCGCGACCCCCACGATGGCGTCGACCGCGTCGGAGGCAGAGTCGACCAGGGCGTTTGGATCGCGGCCGGCGAGGTCCCAGCGGCGCAGCGACTCGAGGTCACGCAGGCGGTGGGAGCCCCGCCATCGCCGGCGGGTCCCGGACGGATCGCGAAGCAGGTCCAGGTGGTGGCGCACCAGCCAGACCACCCGTTCGGGGACCAGTCCGTCGAGGAGGACGGCGCCCTCGAGATCGTGGTCCCCTCCCAGCCCCTTCCCCACGTCGTGGAGAAGGGCCGACGCCCACATCTCCGGATCGGGCGAAGCCCGGCGAGCGTGGTCGAAGACCTGGAGTGAGTGGAAGAGGGCGTCGCCCTCGGGATGCCAGGGTAGGGCCTGCTCGACCCCCTCCAACGGAAGGAGGAGGTCCATCAGCTCTCGCCGGACGGGGTCCAGCACCAACGATGTGCGCACGGTTCACCGCGACGGGCAACAAGCGTGTGCCCGAGGCTGTGCGCGACCCTACCCGACCCACCCCCGACCCGTCAACTGCGCGCCCACCCCCCTACCTCTCCCCACAATACCCGAACGTCGTCGACGCCCCGGGCGCCAGGGTCCGGTTCCAGTCCACCCCGGTGAACACCCAGTCGCTGCCCTCTTCGGCCACGTTGGCGCTCCACAGCGAGGTGATGGCGCCGCTCATCGCGGTGTGGACCGACCAGTCCACGGCGTCCGCCCCGTTGTTGGTGACCGTCGCGTCCACGCAGTAGCCGGAGCCCCAGTCGCTGTTGATCACCAACACCAGGTCGGCGTTGTCCTCGGGCTCGCCCCAGGGCCCCGAATCCTCCGGGAAGTCGGTGGGGATCGACCGGGCGCCCGCGGCCGGGGTGTCCCCTTCAGCGGCGCCCCCGGTGCGGGTGCGGAAGTGGGGCAGGTCGACCACCGCCTCCATCGGACCGGTCAGCGGGATGGTGCCGGGGGCCGTGGCGTCGGCGACGTCGCCCGCGGCGCAGTCCAGGTGCGGATCGGCGGCGATGCCGGTGGCCCAGGTGACCGACAGCATGGTGTAACAGCGCTGCACCTCCGGGCTGGTGGCGAGCAGGTCGGCCAGGGCGAAGACGCCGTCGAAGCTGCCGACGGTGTCCGACGAGCCGATGATCTCGCCGGTGGCGTCGATGGGGTGACCGTCGTCGTCCGCGCGCCACCGGCCCACGCCGTCGTAGGCCTCGAAACCGAAGCCGATGGGGTCGATGAGGTCGTGGCAGAGCGCGCACTCGGGGTTGGCGGCGTGCGCGGCGTAGCGCTCCCGGGTGGAGAGGCTCGGGTCCACCTCGGGCGGGGAGGTGTCGAGGTTGGCGGGCGGCGGCGGGAGGTCCTGGCAGAGCAGGTGTTCGCGGACCAGCACCCCGCGATGGATGGGGCTCGACGAGCTGGGCAGGGCCCAGGTGGCGAGCACGCTCCCCTGCGTGAGCAGCCCGCCGTAGGTCACGCCGTCGAGCGACACGTAGCGGTAGCCCTCAGCGTCGGCGGCGCCGGTGCCGGGCGCGACGCCGTAGTAGCTGGCGAGGGTGTCGGTGGCCCAGGTGTGGCGGGCGGTGAACAGGTCGCCGAGCGATGCGCCGTCGCCGGACAGACCCGACACAAGCCGATACGTCTCACCTTGCATCATGTTCCGTGTATCGTCGTCAAACGCGGGATAGGTGCTCTCGTCCCGGCTCACCGTCTGGATGCGATCGAGCTCGAGCCACTGCGCCACGAAGCGGGCGACGGCGTCGGCGGCGCGGGGATCGGCCGCGAGCCGGGCCACCTGCTCGGCGATGCCCTCCGGGGTGTCGAGCGCTCCGGAGCCTGCCGCGTCCAGCAGGGTGGCGTCGGGGGTGGTGGCCAGGAACAGGTAGGACAGCTCGGTCGCGACCTCCCAGCCGGTGAGCGGGAAGCGCCCGGCACCGTCGTTCTCGCCCAGCTCCATGCGGTAGAGGAAGTGGGGCGACTGCAACATCGCGGTGATGACCCACCGCACCCCCTCCTCGAAGCCCTCCTGGTGCGCGACCGAGGCCCACAGCGTGTAGTAGCGGTCGATGTCGTCGGTGGTGAGCGGGCGACGGAAGGCGCGCAGGCCGAAGTCCTCGATGAACAGGGTCGCACAAGCCGCCTCGGCGCCCTCGGGCGCGCACGGAAGCAGCGGCGCGATCACCGTCTCGGCGGCGAGGGACTCGGCCGCCGCCCGATACTGGTCGGCGAGCAGGCTCGACACATCCAACACACCGGCGTTGTTGTCGAAGCCGGCCACCACGTCGTCGGCGGCGAAGGACGCCGCGGGGTCGCTGCTCACCCCGAGCAGATCCCGGGTGGTGTTCCGATACTCCTCGTGACTTAGGCGCCGCAGCTGCCGCGGACCGGGCGTCTCGGGGTCACACGCCGGCGACGCGCCCTCGGGGATCTCACACGCCTCCAGCTCTCCCCTCGCCCACTGCGCCCAGAGCGACAGCGCGTTCCATTCGACGCTGTCCACCTCCACGACCACGCCGCCCCCGTGCCCGTCGGCGGTCTGGCCGGTGGGCTTGCCGAGCAGGAGGGGCAGGCCGTCGACGTCGATCCGCGCCATGGTCGCCGCGGCGCGGAGGTTGGTCAGCTCCCAGCCCGGCTCCGAGGTGGGCGCGAGCACCATCCGGGTCCCCTCGGCCGCGCCCCCGGCGGTGTGGCAGCGGACGCACACGTCGGCCAGCACGGGCTCCCAGGCCACCTCCTCGAACACCGCGATGTCCTCGGGGCAGCCGTCGGCGGTGACGGTGCCGGTGGTGGGGCCGCCGTCGGGGACGGGGTCGTCGGTGGGCTTGCCGCCCTTGATGCCGCAGCCAGCGAAGAGCACGGCGAGGAGGACGAGACCGGGGAGACGGCGCATCAGCTTAGCTCCGCCGCGGGGCCCGATCCGGCCGCCGGGTCTCCGAAGCTGTCGTTGGGCAGCCCCAGCGCCTGGCATATCGAGACCAGCACCGACGCGTGGTACCCGCCGGCCAGGTCCACCAGTCGACCGGCGGGCCACGCGCCCCCACCCCCGGCGAGCACCCACGGCACCCCGGTGCAGACGTGGGCCCGGCTGTCCCCCATCTCCTTCACCCACAGCACCGCCGTGGTGTCCAGCAACGATCCGCCCGTCTCCGGGTCGGGGGCGTCCTGCAGGCGCTGGAGCAGCACGCCGAACTGCTCGGCGAACCAACGCTCACAGTTCACGAAGCCGGCCACGCCGGCGGTGTTGCTGTCATCGGCGTGGGAGAGGCTGTGGTGCCCCTCGCCCTCGCCCAGCCACGAGCACACCGTGGGCGAGACGGTGTGGCTGGCCTGGACGCTCACGACGCGGGTGGCGCCGCAGCTCAGCGCCAGGACGGCGAGCTGTAGCTGCGCGTCGAGCACGTCGGGGAAGAGGTCGTTGTCGTTGTACGAGGCGATCGTCGGGGGTTCGGGGGCGCCACAGGCGTCGGAGGGCGCGAGCGAACGTTCCAGCGCGCGGAGCGACTCCAGGTGCACGTCCAGCTTGATCTGCTCGGCGGTGCCGAGCCGTTTGCGGAGATCGCCCAGCTCCCCGCCGGCGAGATCGAGGATGCTCTGGCGGCGGGCGAGCAGGCGCGCGGCGCTCTCGGCGTCTCCGGCGACCTCTCCGAAGAGCCGGGTGTAGACGTGGAGCGGGTCGTCGTCCGGGGTGACGTAGCTGCCCGGCCCGGCG
>JAYVAS010000285.1:0-27477 GCA_043750895.1 Pseudomonadota bacterium | reverse complement strand
CTGGTCGCGCGCGCTGGCGGCCGCATCGGCGATCGCCGCCGCCCGCCGCTGCATGTACCGATCCATCACGCTCTCGGCGCGGGACGTGGGCGCCGACGTCGCGACGTCGCTCCAGCCCAGGATGTCACCGTTGAGCAGGCCCGCCAACTGCCCGCTGGTGCCGGTACGCGTGACCACGCCGCCCAGCTCGCCCGGGAAGGAGGGCCCGCCCACCACCATGTGCGGGATGGCGAAGTCGCTCGCCCGCGCGGACGCCAGAATCGCGGGCCAGTCGGAGGAGCCTTCGGCGGTGGTGCCGGTCATCTGCCACTTGAGGCAGTTCTCGTGGGCGATGGAAGGAACGAGCACCCCGTTGACGAGGAGCGACTTGCGGTAGTTCTGCTCGAAGAAGGTCCGGACCGACGGGCGGTCGGCGTGGTCGACGAAGCTGATGTTCCCGACCGTGCCGAGCTGCGCGTCCCGCTCCATGTCGACGTTGGGATTGTCGAACTCGGATGCGAAAACGCGCGTGGGATCCCATCCGCCGTAGTTCACCACGTAGATGAACTTCATCTGCGGCGGAGAGGCCTCGGCGTGCGCCCGGCGGATGGGCAGGATCATCGGGGCCAGCGCGCCGGCGGCGCCCATGCGGAGGAGGTGACGACGGGTCAGCATGGTGGCTCCTCAGTAAACCAGGAAGAGGGGGTCACGGAGGAGCACGGTGAGCACGCCGGCCCAGGCGGCGACCGGGTCGTGCTCGAGGTCGTACAGCTCCTGCCAGAGGTCCAGATTCGCGGCCACCTCGGGTCCGTCCTCCGCCACGTGGTTGGCGAACAACCGGAGGTGGAGGGACTGGATTTGGCGCGCCATCGCCGCCCGATCGGTGCTGGGCGTCTCGGAGAAGTTGACCTCGGTGAAGAGGCGCGCGTTCGCGGGGTCGGCACGGTCAGCTTCGAGGACGTAGGCCGCCGCCCCCTGGGCGAGCCGCTCCTGCACCAGCACCAGCGTCGCCGTGGGGCTGGCGGCCGGGGCAGTGACGAACTGGCCGTCCACCCCGCCCGCGAGCGTACGGAGCCCGTAGGTGTCGGTGGAGAGCATGTCGTAGCCGGCGTAGGTGAACCGGAAGCCGGTAAGGTCCTCGATCGAGGCCGCCAGTTGGTCGGGGGAGATCATCTTCCGGGTGGCGTACCGGGAATCATCCACCGAGACCGACGCGTACTCGGGGGCGGAGACCACCGAGCGGTAGAGGGAGCGGACGGTGAGGCCGCCGTCGACGAAGGCGGCGCGATGGGCGAGCAGGGACTCGGTGTCCTCGATGACCTGCCCGCGCTGCAGGAGGCCCTCCCAGACCTGCCGCACCGCGCAGCTCACGAACCGCGGGTCGTCGGCGATCTGCCGACCGAGGTCGGCGATCGTGTACCCCGGCTCGCCGTAGTAGCCGGGCGCCACGCCGTCCGCGTAGTCGTCCCAGAGCCGCTCACGCTCGGCGTGGTAGCTCGTGGTCTCGGCGGGCGAGCTGTAGTCGTAGTAGAAGAAGCCCCACATGTAGGCCGCGAGCGGGTCGAGGCTGTAGTGGCAGGCCGCGCACCCGGGGTTGTTCTGGAGCGCGTCGTTGAGCGCGTCTCCGTCGAGGATGTTCACGTTCCGATCGAACTCGATCGGCTTCGAGAGGTAGTCCTCGCACATGAAGGTGCGGCTGACGGCGTTCGCGCGCGCCCGGTTGGCGTTCGAGAACGACGACATGTAGCGCCACCAGAGCCCGTTCGAGCTCAGGACGCCGGCCGCCGGCCGGCCGTCGGTGTAGTGCACCTGCCGCCAGCCCGTGGCGTCGGCGGGGTAGTCGAGCGGCCAGGCGGCCCCGAGCACCTCGTTCGCCATCGTCCAGTCGGCGGTGACCACGTCGGTGTAGGGAAGGTCCAGCTCGGCCACGGTGGACAGGATGCGCAGCGGCTCGTCCCCGACCGCGCTCGCGAAACCGGGCTGATCGTCGAGGCCATAGTCGGACGCGGACACGTACCAGTAGTCCTGGCGGGTCAGGTACCGGTCCGCGAACAGGCTTCGTACGCGTTCGCCGAAGCGCGGGTCCTGCAGGTAGGCGTCGACGTAGCTGTCGATCAAGGCGGGATCCGCCTCCACCGCTGCAAGTTCATCGAGCGAGGGGCGGACGCCGCGGAGGTCCAGCGAGAGCCGGGTCAACAGGTGACCAGTGTCGACCTTGGCCGACACCTCGGCAGCGGGCGTGGGGACCGGCTCCGGCCCGGCGAGGGACCACTCGCCACCACAGCCAGCAAGGAGCAGGAGCGCGCTTACCATGACCAGTCCTCCCAGGAGAGCAGCCCGCCGAGGTCGGGGCACACGTCGCCGAGGTAGGCACCCCGGAACCAGACATGGCCGCATCCATCGCACTCGGGCGGAAAGGCGACGTCGCTGCCGTAGTCGGCCCCGTCGAAGGAGACGTCGTACCACTCGCCTTCGTCGTCGCGGACCGAGACCATGCCGCCGGGCTCCGCTTCGCAGGGGGAGCCGTACCCGGCGTCCGACGCGTACAGCCGATCGAACACCACGGCGTTCGCGGTTCCCTGGAGCCGGGAGATGCCGCCGTCGAACAGCACGACCTTGGCGTTCCAGAGCCGGTAGTCGGTCGCCGAGATGGTCAGGGTCGAGGAGACCCCCGACGCGAGCCAGGTGGACGCGGCCTCGGGGGCGTCCCAGCCGAACTCGCCGAACGCGTAGAACTGGATGTTGCCGTAGTCGTAGGTGCTTTCGTCGTAGTGGTAGTAGTAGGCCGTGCCGGCCGCGGTGAACTGCGACCCGTCGGGGGTGGTGATCTCGGCATCCCCGTACAGGTAGGCGTAGTCGCTGTAGTAGTAGGTCCCGCTCCAGAACGGCGCGTAGACGTACCCGTACCCGTACCCGTTGAACACCGTCCCCGAGGACGCCGTGCACGAGTCGTACCAGTAGTCGATGCCGTAGAGCTCGGCGTAGTCGGGGTTGGTGTACGGGCAGGACGTCGACCGGCCGGCCAGCGACGCCGCGTACCCGTCGAACAGGACGTTGCCCTGGATGCTCTTCGCGGTGGCGATCACCTGGGTGATGGCCTCCGAGACCTCGTCGAGGCTCAGCGCCGGCTCGATCGGATCCTCCTCGGCGATGTAGGGCTCGTCGGGCGGTTCGGTCGCAGCAGGCTCCTCGGTGATCCCCGGGTCCACCACCGGACTCAGGTCGTTTTCGGAGGACTCGCCGCACGCGAGCAAAAGAGCGAGGAGCGTCATCTTCGCACCAGGAAGGAGGTGCGGAGAATACCCCAAGACCGCGGCGAAAGGAACCCCCAGAAGAGGCCCACGCACGATACGAGTCCGAGCGACCCGGGTCCGATGCTCACCGCCCTCCTGCTCGCCTGCACGACCGACCCCGTGGCACCGACGCCGGAGGTCGCCGCGCCCTTCACGCACCCCGCCTCGGGCGACTGCGCCGGTTGTCACGCCGCCGAAGCGGCCGCCTGGGCCAGGTCCAACCACGCACACGCGAGCGGGACGGACCTCCATCCCGAACGGTTCAGCGGCGACCCGATCAGCCTCGGCGCCCTGCGGGTGACCCCGACGCTGATCGAAGGGGCCCCGTCCTTCAAGATCCGCGACGGCGCCGGTGAGCGTACGTGGACCGTGACCGGCACCATCGGGGTCGCGCCCCTCCAGCAATACCTGCTCGCCGACGTCCGCGGCCGGACGCTCGTCGCCCCCGTGGCGTGGAACGTCGCCTCCGGTGCCTGGTTCGACCCCGCTCCCGGAGGCGCCGTGGGGGACCCGGCCGACGCCCTCTACTGGGCGGGGATGGCCGGAAACTGGAACCATCTGTGCGGGGAGTGCCACACCACCGCCTTCGCCAAAGGCTACGACGCCACGACGGACCACTACACCAGCGTCGCGGCCCACCCGGCGGTGAGCTGTGAGGCCTGCCACGGCACCGAGGCCCTGGCGCTCGACACCGCCTCCACCCAGGTACGGGCCTGCATGCCCTGCCACAGCCGACACGACACCATCGGGTACGGCACCACCCCTACCTCCGAGCTGCTCGACACCCAACGCCCCGCGGTGCTGGGCAGCCTCGTGTTCGCCGCCGACGGCCGGAACAACTCCCCCGACGAGCCCTTCGAGTGGGGCGCATACGCCCAGTCCGGCATGTACGCCGCCGGGATCCGGTGCTCCGACTGCCACGACCCCCACACGGGGCGCACCCGGGCCGAGGGAGACGCCGTCTGCACCGGTTGCCACGCCGACGTCCGGGCCTCGCACCCCGACCAGACCGTCGCGACGGGCTGCATCGGGTGCCACATGCCCACCCAGAACTACATGGTCATCGACGCGCGGCACGACCACGGGATGCACGGCCCAGGCCCGACGGCCCTCGGCACGACGTGGACGGCCGGCCTCAACGGGGATCCGGCGGTGGCCCCTGCCCTCCTCGCCCTGGCCCTCGACGGCACACAATCGAGCTTCGTCCGCGCGAGCGCCGCGGCGCTGCTTCGGCGCGGCCCCCCCACCGGCGCCAGCCGGCTCCGCACCCTGCTCTTCGACCCCGACGCGTCGCTCCGGGTGGAGGTCGTCGACACCCTCGCCGCCTGGGGGGACGTCCCCGCGTCGGCGTTGACGGATCGGGCCCGCGGCGTCCGGTTCGCCGCCTTCAAGGGTATCGTCGCGATGGGGGCGCCCGTTGCCTTGCGTACCCCAGCCTTCGAGGCGGTCCGCGCCGAGTTCGAGGCCGCCGCGCGGGCCCAAGGGGATTTGGCCTCCTCCTGGCAGAACGTGGCGGTGGTCCGAAGCGCCCTGGGCGACATCCCAGGCACGGTGACCGCGCTGGAGCAGGTGCTGGCGCGCGACCCGGCCAACGAGCCGGTTCGCCGCGCGCTCGAGGCCCTCCGAAGCAAGAAGTGAGGAACGACGGAAACCTGCCACATGGGTGACACGCAACGAAGCGCGTCATCAAGGGGGATAGATGTTCCGGACTTCCGCAAACAAGGGCGCGATCTGTCTGTTGTTCCTGACCTATGGGAGCCGAGCGGCCGAGTTCGACCACGCCCTGATCATCGTCACCGACGACCTGGGCACCGACAAGGTCGGAGCCTACGCCGACGACGCCGAGAACGCCGGAGAGAGCCGACCCGAGACGCCCACCATCGACCTCCTCGCCGCCGCCGGCGTGCGGTTCTCGGATGCCTGGGCCAACCCGATGTGCTCGCCCACGCGGGCCACCCTGTATGCGGGCGAGTATGCCTACCGGACCGGCATCGGCAAGGTGATCGACGAGTCCAGCACCACCCGACTGGGCACCACCCAGGCCACCCTCGCGAAGCTCGCCGGGAACTCCGGCGTGCGCGCGGGGCTGTTCGGAAAGTGGCACCTCGGCGAGACCTCCAGCTCACCGGACGCCGCCACCGCCACCCCGCTCTCGATCCGGGAATACCCAATCCAAGTTGGCTTCTACCAATTCGCCGGCCACATGGAGGGCGAGGTGGAATCCTACACGGACTGGCTCTACACCGTGTCCACCCCGGCCAACACCAGCGCGACCCGGTACACCACCACGGCAACGGATCTGACCGAGTCGGCCACCGACCGGACCACCTCCGACGCCCTGGCCTGGTTGACCTCCCAATCCAGCGCGGGCCAGCGCCGGATCGGGGTCGTGTCCTACAACCTGCCGCACGCGACCATGGCCGCCGACGGCAGCTGGAGCTGGGCCGACGCCGCGACGTCCTGCGGCGCGACCGCCTCCGCCGACGAGGTCGAGAACTTCCGCGCCGCGACCGAGTGTGTCGACGACGCGATCGCCGAGCTCCTGGCAGGCACCCCCGACCTCGAGCACACGTTGGTGGTGTTCATCGGTGACAACGGCACCGACGAGTCAGTGTCCGAGGGCGCCTTCGCAGACGGTCGCGGCAAGGGAACGATCTACGAGAACGGCATCCGGGTCCCGATGATCCTCGTGGACGGCGCCGCCCTCGCCGACACCCTCGACCTGGGAGCCCCCGTGAACGGCGGGGACTACGCGTTCGAGACCGGTCTCGTGGTGAGCACGCCCGCCAGCGTCGTGGACATCTACGCCACGGTGGCGGACTACCTGTCCCTCTCGTCGACCAGCTGCACCGTCGGGTCGACCTGCGCCCGCGACTCGGTGACGATGCGCGCCGCCCTGACGGGCGACACCCCGGTCCGGAACTCCACGTGGACCGAGAACTTCAGTCGCACCAGCTCAGGACGCTACACCGGCAACGCCGCGGTGCGTTCCGGCGACTACAAGCTCATCGTGAAGGTCGCCGCGTCGGCCAGTTCGTGCCGCCGCTACGAGCTGTACGATCTCGCCGCCGATCGGTGGGAGCTGGACAATCTCTACAACGACGCGGCCTACGCCACCGAACAGGCCGCGCTGCTGAGCCTGCTCTCCGCGCACACCACCGTCATGTCGACGTCCACGGCGAACTGGATGCCCTCGACCACCTGCTCCTGAGGCCCACCATTGGGGCGCGTGCCGGGATCTGTCCACCCGCAGCGGGGGTCAGGTTCCCGGCACCCCGCACATCAACCACCATTGCAGGCGCGTCCGGTCATCCTCGGACGCGCCGCCGTTGGGTGGCATCGTGGGCTTGTCCCCGGTCGCCACCGCGAGGATGCGTTCCGCGAGCGCCCATGCTTCGCTCGGCGTGTCGAAGACGACCTCTTCGGGCGCGCCGTGTCGGTCCGGGGAGGTGCGCGTGTGACACCCGTTGCACTGGGCGAGCAGGAAACCCTCGCCGAAGTTCTCCCACGTCAGCGCCGGGGCGCCGGAGCAGAAGCCGGTGTCAGCGAGCGCGACGGAGTCGGCTTCGCCCACCGTCTCCACCCCGGTACACGCGAGGAGCAGGAACCACATCGGCTATTCGGGGTCGCAGACGCCGTCGCAGGTGTGGATCACCTCGCCGGTCGTCAGGAAGTGCCAGAGCTGTTCCTGCCCCGCGAGGCTGTTCCGGGGCTCGGAGTGCGGGTCCTCCCCTTCGGTCGGGGGCACGTTCTCGAACGGCACCTCCGGCTGCCGGGTGTCGAACTCGACCAGCGCGCTCCCGGCGTGGGGCGCCGAGACCGTCTCCAGGCCCCAGACGTCCTGGTACGCGGGCTCGATCAGCACCGCCCCGTAGGCCCGGGCCATGTTGTGGGCGCCGAGGGTCGTGACCTGCCAGTCCCCGATGGCGTCCTGGAGCAGGGCCTGGTGCGCGACGCCGTCCAGCGGCTCCTGGTTGAACTGGCGCAGCAGCCCTCCCGGGTCCGACCGGTCCCACAGGTTCTGCATCAGCGCCATCCACATCGTGATGTCGCGCTGATCCGGGTACTCGGCCTGGAAGAGGATGAAGAACTGGGTGAAGTCCGACGACCGGGACAGCAGCAGCGAGTAGGGCCCTCCCGGCACCCCGAGCACGCCGCGCTGGATCTCGGGCTGGTAGGTGAGGTAGGCGCCGCCGTAGATGCCCCCCTGCGAGTTCCCGTAGTAGTACGACTGGGTGACGTCGATGCCGGACACCGGGGCGCCGTCGACCTCGCCCACCGTGAGCGCCGGGTCGGAGCCGATCGCGCCGTTCATCATCCGGGTGGCGGCGGCGAACTCGACGAACCCCTGCAGGGATCGCTCGGGAATGATCGCGAAGCGGTCGAGCCCCAGGGCGATCATCAACACCACCGAGTCGTAGTCGTCTTCCGCCATCCCCTTCCAGTCCACCGCGTAGAGGATGAACCCCTCCCGGTTCGCCATGCTTCTGAGGTAGCCGCCTTCCACCTCGTCGTGGCTCCCGAGCAGGCCGTGTCCATACTCCACCGTGGGCAGCGGACGTGGGTTCTCGAACGCCGTACGCGGGATGAGGATCTCGAACTCCACCTCGGTCTGCCCGTTGTACATGGGCATGAACGCGTCGTCGCGGGTCAGGACGGAGCCGGACTCGTCGTTCTCCATGTAGTTGGGCACGGACATCGTCCCCTTGACCCGGCGGTAGATGTCGGCATCCCACTCGTCCTCGACGCTGGTGATGGTGTAGGCGGGGCCGGCCTTGCCGACGCGCGCGTACATGTCGTCGCGCATGCTCACCATCCGCCCAGTGATGCCCTCCACGCTCCCGACGTGGAAGTCCCACGCCACCTGGATGTCGGAGCGGGTCCACCCCGCCGCTTCCAGGGACCCGAAGATCGTGTCGTACAGCGGCCGCCGCCCCTCGATGTCCCAGTTGTCGGTCGGGGTGTCGTCACGGAGCGCCGCGAAGCCCTCCGAGGCCGCCACCACGGCGCCGGCCCCGTCCACGACGCCCCGAACCGCCACGATGTAGCGATGGCTGTTCAGGAGCGGGATCGCGGGCCGGATCATCAGGAAGTTCCGACCTGGCTCGACCAGCCCCGAGACGTCGAGCTCGGCCCAGTACGGCATCACCGCGCCGGTGTCGGCGTCGAGGAGGACGATCTTGGCGTCGGCCGCGAGGGAGGCGTCGATGTCGTCGTGGGAGGGGATGCCGTCCAGCACCATGTCGGGCAGGTGGACGAGGATGGGGCCCATGGGGGAAAAGCCGTCCAGCTCGTTCCACGCCCAGGGATCCGGCTGGTTGCCGTGCCGATCGGCGGGGAGGGTCGTCGCGCCGAGGTGCACGCGCACGCCGGTCGGAGTGGTCGAATCCTCCCGCTCGTAGAAGGAGGAGGGGTAGGGAAGCGAGCAGTAGTCGTAGGAGATCGGGTCGCAGTCCGAATACGCGCGCGGCGCGACGGCCGTCCCGCCCGAGTCGTCCCCATCCTGCGCACAGGCCGCGAGTAGCATCAGCGTCAACACCATCGTCTCTCCGAGCGCCACCAGTCTACTCCGCCGGCCCGAGATCGGTATACTGGCGGCTCCCGGAGGTAGCCCCGTGAGCAGTGTCACCGACCGCCAAGGCCGTCCCACACGAGGCCAACTTCCCGGCCTCGTCGAGGCGCTCATCGTCGACAACAAGGACCCGGAGAAGCTGGGCCGGGTCAAGGTCAAGTTCCCGACGCTCCCGGACGCGCCCCAGTCGGACTGGGCCCGGCTCGCACCACCGATGGCGGGCAAGGACCGCGGCTGGATGACCATCCCGGAGGTGGGCGACGAGGTGCTGGTCTCCTTCGTTCACGGGGACATCAACCACGCGATCGTGGTGGGCAGCCTCTACAACGGCGTCGACAAGCCGCCGTACGCCAACGAGGACGGCAAGAACAACCTGCGGGTGTTCCAATCCCGGTCGGGGCACCGCGTCACCTTCGACGACACCGAGGGCGCCGAGCGGATCGAGCTGATCACCAACAACAAGGAGATCCGCATCCAGCTCGACGCCAAGGAGAAGACCCTCACGGTCTACAGCGGGAAGGACATCATCATCGAGGCCAAGGAGACCATCACCATCAAGTGCAAGGACTTCGTGCTCGACGCCTCCGAGGGGGTGTCCATGCAGTCCGGTCAGGCGACCGACGTGCAGGTGGGAACCACCACCACCGTCTCGGGCGGTCAGTCGCTCACGATCACGTCCCCCGCCACGCGGATCAACTGATGATCAACGGCTCCGTCACCGGCATCGTGATCGACAACGTCGACCCCGACAAGATGGGCCGCGTGAAGGTGAAGTTCCCCGTCGACGCCCAGGACGCACCCGAGTCCACCTGGGTCCGCATCGCCTGGCCCGACGCCGGCAACAACCGCGGCATGGTCATGATCCCCGAGAAGGACACCGAGGTGGTGGTCAGCTACGCGGCGCGCACGCTGGAGCCCTACATCCTGGGCAGCATGTACAACGGCGCCGCCGACAAGCCGGTCTACGGCAACGACGACGGCAAGGACGACCACCGGCGGTACCTCTCCCGGAGCGGACACCGGGTCGATTTCTCGGACGAGTCCGGGAAAGAGCGGATCGACATCGAGACCAAGGCGAAGGAGGTGACGGTCGCGATGGACGCCGCGAACAAGATCCTCACCACCAAGTCCGAGAAGGACGCCACCCTCGAAGCGAAGGAGAAGTTCTCGCTGAAGTGCAAGACCCTCAAGATCGAGGCGTCGGGCACCATCACCATCAAGGGTGGCAAGACCGGGGTCTTCCACGGCGGAACCTCCAACACCATCGCCGCGAAGACGAGCCAGGACTGGACGGCGGGCAACGTGTCCATCGACACGCCCGGGCAGCCGCCCACCGCCGCCCCGGCCACACCGGACTGCAAACACCCGCCCACCAAGAGCTGATCTCGTTATAGCGGCGCCGTGACCGGTCGCCCGTCCGAACCGCTGCTGAACTTCCTCCGGGACACCATCCGGCGGAAGGGCTACTCCACCGCCGAGCTCGCGGAGACCTGCGGCATCGAGCGGGGCGCGCTGAAACGCCGGCTGGGAGGGGCCGAGCCCCTCACGGTGGACGAGCTGGTGCTGATCTCCAACGCCCTCGAGCTCACGCCGGCCGAGGTCGGCATCGCCGCGGGGCCCGAATCCGCCGAGGCCGAGATCCACGCGCTCCCCACCGCCGGGCTCGCCCCGGCCGCGGACCCCCTCGGTAACCTCCCCGAGCAGGTGATGCGCCTCGGCTTCGCCCTTGGGCTGGATCTCTTCGTGGTCCTGGACTCGAAGCAGCTCGCCAGCAGCGGCGTCCCCAAGACGGTGCTCAGCCGGTTCACCGACTCGCTCCCCATCCGCCTCGAAGCGAAGTACCACCGGCACAACAAACCGGGCTTCCACACCCACCACTTCGAGTGCTCGCTCTCCTTCGACGCGCTCTACACCTGCACCTTCCCGTGGGCGAGCTTCAAGCAGGTCACGTTCACCATGCCCGCCGACCTGCCGGTGCCGCCCGCCCCCGAGCCAACGCCGCCCGGACCGGACGCGCCGGGGCGTGAGCCCCGCGCCCCGTTCCTTCGCGTCGTGAAGTAGCCACCGTGACCGCCGTCCGTTGGGCAGGACTCGTTGGATCGGCCCTGGTCGTGAGCGGCGGATGCCTGTGGGTCGCCCGCGCCGCCACCTCCCCCAAGGCCGCCCCGGCCGCCCCGGCCCCAGCCGCCGCCCCGGCGCCTCCAACCGGTCCGCCGGTCACCACCGGGCGCTTCGCCCTCGGCATCAACGAGGCCGTCGCCGTGCCCAGCCGGATGCTGGACCGCGGAATCGCCCCCGCCGCCCTGGAGCAGATGCTCGGCGAGGACGCCGCGCTCACGCGCGCGCTGGGCGCCACGCTCGTCCGCGGGCACACCGGGAACTTCCCCCGGATCTCGGCCTACACCCTCGCGCGCAACCCGGCCCAGCGCAACGACGCCGACCGGTGGGTGCAGGCCGTGCAGGGCGCGGGCCTGGAGGGCGTGCTGATGGTGTCGCCCTGGCCGGGAAACCAGACCTTCAACCACACCGACGTCTACGTGCCGCCCGACATGAGCGCGTACGAGGCCTACGTCGCCGCGATGGTGGAACGCTACGACCACGACGGCGTGGAGGACATGCCCGGCCTCAGCGCGCCCATTCGGTACTGGGAGGTGGACAACGAGCCGGACCTGAAGCTCAACACCGCCCCCAAGGGCGGGGAGAAGCCGTTCAAACCCGGAACCTTCTGTACCCCGGCCGAGTACGCCCAGGTGCTCATCGCATCGAGCCGCGCCATCCACCGCGCCTACCCGGACGCGAAGGTCCTCAACGGCGGGCCGTTCCGGCCCCACGCCGAAACCGGCCGCGACTACGTCCAGAAGCTGTTCCAGATCCCGGGCGTGCGCGACGCCGTGGACATCGTGTCGCTCCACACCTACCCCAACGACGACGCCGGGGAGACGCTGGTACGCGGCATCGAGGCCGTCCGCGCTGCCGCTCCCGGGAAGCCCCTCTGGGTGACCGAAACCAGCGTCAGCATCGACGCCGACACCGACGCCGAAGCGCAGGGGCGACAGGTCGTGGTCCTGGCCGCGCGCGCGGCCGAGGCGGGCGTGGAGCGCCTGTTCTGGCACACGCTCGCCGACCCTCCGCCGGTCGATGAAGGCCGCGGCCAACGGCAGCCGCCCAGCGGCTTCCGGACCAACTCCCTGCTTCAGGCAGGCTCGAGCGGAGAGCGCTCCGACAAGCCCGCTGGAGCGGTGTTCCGCAACCTCTCGGCCGTCCTTGCCGCCCACGATCTGGTCGGCGCAACCAGCGCCGGTGTCGGCCTGACCCGGCTCACCGACGGCTCGATCCTCGTCTGGTCGGGGTCCCACGCTGCACCTACGGGCGGCGTAGACCTGCGCACCGGTACGCCGATTGTAGCGGGCGCCACTGCCGCCGCCCCCGCCTGGTTGGCCGCCCCTTGACCCGGACCGTGCCGTGCGTACCCTGACGTTGCAAGAAGCGACAGGCTGCCCCGCGGTCGCGCAGGTAGAGGACCCCCATGAAGAACGTACGCCGTTTCCGTTTCGCAGCGAGCCCCCTGGTGCTCGCGGTCGCGCTCGGTCTGCTGGGTCCCGATGTCCTGGGGGAAGAAGAAGACGAGAACACGCAGGCGCCCTCCGCGCCGCCGGTGAGCGCAGCCGAAGTGCCGCCTCCCGCGGACTCCGCCCTCTCCTAGCCCTCGTCGGCATCGGCCTGCTGGGGGCATGCCAGCCGGATCAGTACGCCATCGGCGCCTACGTGGTGACGCCGAACGACGACGGCAGCCTCGACCTGCTCCGCGAAGACGGCAAGCGCCTCGTCAGCGACCTTCGTTTCGCGTTGGGGGTGGGCGACGAGACCATCGAGATGCAGACGGGGAGCTACCTCGAAGACGGAAGCACCGTTTGGACCGAGCTCATCGTCGGTCGGGGCACCGCCGACCGTGTCTCGGGCGACGCCATCGCCTGGACCTGGACCCTCACCGACTCCGACGGGGAGGACGCGGGTACGCTGCGGCTCACCGACGAGATCGGCTTCCCGGCGCTCGCGTTCGACGCCGCGGAGGGCAACCGGGTGCGGTGGGACGCAGCGTGCACCGGGGACGACCACTTCGCCGGGCTGGGCCAACACGCGATGGACGTGGACCACGTCGGCGAGGCCTTCCCCCTCTGGGTGAGTGAGCCGGGGATCGGCAAGGTGGACGACGACGACCCGCCCGAGGACTGGTACCTGACCGGGACCCGCCACGCCTCGAGTTACCCGGAGGCGTTCCTCGTCCGGCCTGAGCCCGTGGGGCTCCTCGTCGGCAACGCCGCCCGCACCGAGGTCGACCTCTGCACCGCCGACCGCTGGCGCCTGGACACCTGGGCCCCCTCGGGCCGCTATCAGGTGATCGACGCCGACACGCCGATGGGCGTCGTCGCCGCCCACTCCTCCCTCGTCGGGCGCGCTCCCCTGCCCCCGGACTGGGCGTTCGCCCCGTGGAACGACGCGGTCGGCGGCGCGGCGCGCGTCACCGAGGTGGCCACCACGCTCCGCGCGGCGGGCGCACCCGCGTCGGTCATCTGGACCGAGGATTGGAAGGGCGGGGAGGACACGGCCTGGGGCTACCACCTGCTTCCGTCGTGGTCGGTGGACACGGGCCTCTACCCGGACACGGCGGCCTTCGACGCGGGCCTCGAGGCGCTCGGCTTCAAGTGGTTCGCGTACTTCTCCCCCTTCGTGGTCGAAGGAACGGTCGAGGCCGAGGAGACCGCCGAGTTCCTGATCCAGGACACGGCCGGCGATCCCTACTGGTTCCTCGGCGTCACCTTCGAGAACACCTCCGTGCTCGACCTCACCCGGACGGACGCGGTGCTGTGGGCGCAGGAGAAGATGCAGGCCGCGGTCGACCTGGGCTTCGACGGGTGGATGGCCGACTACGCCGAGTGGTTCCCCGCCGACGCCGTGGTCAGCAACGGATCTGCCGAGGAGCAACACAACCTGTACCCCCTGTGGTGGCAGTCCACCAACGAGGGGGTCCTCGGGAGCCGGGACGCCACCTTCTTCACCCGCTCGGGGTGGTCGGGGTCGACGCGGCTGTCGCCGATTGGCTGGGCGGGAGATCAACGCACCTCCTTCGACGCCGACGACGGGCTTCCCACCGTGCTGCCGATGGGGATCGGCGCCGGGATCTCCGGGATCGGCATGTACGGCAGCGACATCGGCGGGTACCAGTCGATCGGGAACGCGCCCTCCACCAAGGAGCTGTGGTTCCGGTGGTGTGCCCTCGGGGCGTTCAGCCCGGTGATGCGCACCCACCACGGCGCCTTCGCCGACGACAACTGGCAGTTCGACAGCGACGCCGAGACCCTCGCCCACTACGCGCGCTACGCCAGCGTCCACGCCCTCCTCTTCCCCTACCTCCGCGGGGTCGCCCAGGACTGGGCCGACGCCGGAATCCCGATGATCCGCGCCCCGTTCCTGGTCTACCCCACCGAGTCCTGGGACCGGATCGACGCGTGGCTCCTCGGAGACCTGCTGGTCGCGCCGGTCATGGAGGCGGGGGCGAGCAGCCGGCAGGTCGATCTCCCTTCCGGTCCGACCCAATGGTACGACTGGTGGTCGGGCGCACCGGTCGTGAGCGGCACCTTCGACGCCCCGATGGACGCCATCCCGGTCTTCGCCCCCAGCGGCAGCATCGTCCCGATGTACGAGACGCCGCCGGACACCCTGGTCGCCGGCCCCCTCGCCGGCGTGCGCACCCAATCCGATGTGGACGTCGCCCGCGTCGTGCATGTCTACGCGGGCGCCGACGGCGCGTTCACCGAAGCGGACGGGACGGCGTACACCAGCACCGGCACCGCGACGGGCTCCGGGTCCGCCTCAGCCTCGTTCGCATCGGGCACCTTGGAGGCCGGCGGTGTGACCCTCACGGTGACCGGCGGCGTCTCCCGCCTCTACACGCTGAACGTCCACGCACCCTGACCGGGGGCGCGGCGCGGCTACAGCGCTTCCTGGATCACGCCCACGATGGAGTAGAGCGCCTCCACGATGGCGTTCATGTTCAGGAGGGCCCCGATCAGCGCCGTGGTCATCATGGCCGCGATCAAGCCGTACTCGATGGCGGTTGCCCCCGTCTCGTCGTGGAGGCCGCGAGGATTCCTGTCGTTCATGAGAAGGTCTTCCAGCATGGAGCGTACGTGGGAAAGTACCGTAGTTTCAAGGGCTACGTCGAAATTCTCTTGACGGATTTTGTGGTTTCACCGTCGGACACCGAACCGTGCGGCGAACCCGTCGGCCGCGGCAACCAGTCGGGTCTCGATCCCGGGCTCGAACGCGGAGTGCCCCGCGTCCCCCACGATCTGCAGCTCCGCTTCGGGCCAGGCATGATGGAGATCCCAGGCGGAGCGCATCGGGCACACCACGTCGTAGCGCCCCTGGACGATCACCGCCGGCAGGTGCCGGATCCGGCCGACGTCCGCGAGCAGCTGGTCGTCGCGGTAGAAGAACCCGCGGTGCACGAAGTAGTGGCACTCGATGCGGGCGAAGGCGAGCGCGAACTCGTCCTCCCCGTACCGGGAGACCATGTCGTCCGAAGGCAGGAGCTTGCTGGTACGCCCCTCCCAGACGCTCCAGGCGCGGGCCGCGGCCACGCGCACGGCCCGGTCGGGGGACGTGAGGCGTCGATAGTAGGCCCCGACCAGGTCCCCGTGCTCGGCGGCGGGGATGGCGGCGAGGTAGTCCTCCCACGCGTCGGGGTAGAGCCAGCTCGCGCCCTCCTGATAGAACCATTGGATCTCGGCGGTCCGGAGAAGGAAGATCCCCCGGAGGATCAGCCCCAGGGACCGCGTCGGGTGCGTCTCCGCGTAGGCGAGCGCGAGGGTCGAGCCCCAACTGCCGCCGAACAACACCCACTGGTCGATCCCGAGGTGGGTACGCACCGCCTCCATGTCGGCCACGAGCGTCCAGGTGGTGTTGTCGGTCAGGTCGGCGTGGGGGGTGCTTCGACCCGAGCCACGCTGATCGAAGAGCACGATGCGGTACCGCTGGGGGTCGAAGAAGCGCCGATGCGCCGGTTCGGTGCCGGCGCCGGGCCCCCCGTGCACGAAGACCACCGGAACGCCCTCGGGGTTTCCCGATTCTTCCCAATACACGGTATGTACATCGGAGACAGCGAGCATTCCGGTTCGACGCGCTTCGATCGGAGGGTAGAGCGGCATGAAGTCGAGCACCTGGTGGGCCCCCCTGCTTATCCTCTGTGCCTTCGCCGCGGCGAAAGCCGGCGCGGTCCCGCCGACCCCGTCGGCCACGGACGCCGCCTTCCTCACCCGGGTCACCTACGGCGTTCGTCCTGGTGATCTGGTGACGTTGGCCCGCCTGGGGCGATCCGGTTGGATCGAGGCGCAGCTCGCGCCGGCCCCCAGCCCCGGACTCTCCCCCCTGCTCGCGGCGTACCCTACGCTGACGCTGCGCCCGTCCCAGCTCAAGGCCCTCTACCCATACATGCCTGCCGGCAACGCCGACGGTGACAAGGACGCCCGCCGCACGGCGCGGAAGGAGATGAAAGCCACCCAACGCACCCCGCTGTACGAACGGGCCGCCGCGAGGGTGACCCGGGCGGTCTACAGCGACGCGCAGTTCGACGAGATGGTCGCCGCGTTCTGGCTGGACCACTTCAACGTCTACCCCCGGAAGACCCCGGCCATGGCCTGGCTGATCGGCGACTTCGAGGACCGTTCCGTGCGCCCGCACCTGTACGGGAGCTTCCGCGCCCTGCTCGGCGCGGTCGCCCACGCCCCGGCGATGTTGGTGTACCTGGACAACGAGAAGTCCGCGGTGGCCGACGGCGAGGGGAAACACCCGGGCATCAACGAAAACTACGCCCGCGAGCTGCTGGAGCTCCACACCCTGGGCGTGGACGGCGGCTACACCCAGGCGGATGTGCAAGACGTGGCGCGGATCTTCACCGGCTGGGGCGTGGTGATGGAAGACAAGGACGGCGCCGAAGCCGGGAGCTTCCGGTTCCGGACCCGTTGGCACGACTTCGGCCACAAGCAGGTGCTCGGAACCCGGTTTGCCCCTGAGGGGGAGACCGAAGGCGAACAACTGCTCGACCTGCTCGCGACGCATCCGGCGACGGTGCGGCGCCTGAGCGCCAAGCTGTGTCGCGCCTTCGTCGGCACCCCCACCCCGGAGATGGTCGATCGTGTCTCCGCGCGGTGGAGCGCCACCGGGGGCGACCTCCAGGAGGTGTATCGCGCCCTCCTCGTCGATCCCGATCTCCTCGCAGGGGCGCCCGCACGGTCCCCGCTCCAGTGGTTGAGCGCCGCCCTCAGGGGCGCAGGGGTGCGCGACTTCCCCGCCGCGGAGGCCGCCCACCTGCTCGAAGACATGGGGCAGAGCGTCCTCGGGGCCCTCCCTCCCACCGGCTACGACGACATCGACTGGCTCACTGCCGACGCGTTGATCCGGAGGATGACCACCGGTCGAACCCTGGCCGATCAGCTCCGGCCGGCGCTGATGGAAGCTGGCGTCGCCACCCCCGCCGCCCTCGTCGGGCGCTTTCTCCCCACCCACACCGGAGACGCGGCCCTCCTCATCCGTCTCGGATCAGACCCCGATGTCGGTGCCCTGACCGGACGCATCCTGGGCACTCCGGAGTTTCAACGTCGATGAACGACTACACCCGCCGGCAGTTCGTCGCGGGGCTGGCCGCCTGCGCGGTGTCGCGCCGCGCCTCGGCCGGCACACCCCTGGCCGTGGTCCTGGTGCTGCTGCGGGGCGCCGCCGACGGGCTGGGCATCGCTCCGCCGCTCCGAGACACACGCATGTCTCGACTGCGTCCCCAGCTCGATGTGTCGCCCGACGCTCTCCGGGTCACCGACACCGTCGGTCTGCATCCGGCGCTGGTCACCACGCACCGGCGCCTCCGAGCCGGGGAAGGTGCGTTGGTGCTCGGCGTCGGGCCGGGCGATGGCGGTCGCAGCCACTTCGAGGCCCAGGACGCCCTTGAGCAGGGGGGCGTACGCGGGTCCGGCTGGCTCAATCGGTTCCTGGCAGCGCGAAACGTCGCCGACCCGCTCGGCGGTGTGGCGCTTAGCGACACCCTCCCGCTGTCGCTATCCGGGACCGCCCCGAGCCTGAGCCTGGCGAATCCGGCGCGGAGCCTCCTGAGTCCTGCCGAGATCGTTGACGCACGCCGAATGTATCAAGGCTCAGCCGACCCTACCTCGGCGCGTGCGCTTGCCGGCCTGGATGCCGTTGAGCGCATCGCCCGCCTCCCCCCGGGGACCTTTGAGGAGGGTGGCGACGTCGCGGCGTTTCGGAACGCGGGCACGCTGCTGTCTCTGGGGACCCAGGCGGTGTTCCTCGAGCTGAACGGCTGGGACACGCACGTGCGCCAGGGAACGACGGACGGTCAGCTGGCGAGACGTCTCGCCGAGCTCGACCGCTGTCTGGACGCGCTGTTGCTGCAGGTGCGCCAGACCGCGGTGGTGATGGTGATGACCGAGTTCGGTCGGACAGCCGCCCAGAATGGATCGGGCGGGAGCGATCACGGCCACGGGACTGCGGCGCTGGTGTTCGGCTCGGGGCTACACGGCCCCGTGATTGGCGCGGTGCCCGACCTGGGCGACCTGCACGACGGACGGGATCTCCCGGTCGTTTGGACCCATGCGCAACTCATGGCTTCTGTATCAGTACGGCTCGGCGTACCCGACATCAACGGCGGCGCCACGCCCGCACCGCTCTTCGGCTCCTGACCCGACGGGTCAGACGGCGAAGGCCGGATCCCCCGGGGCGATCACCCAGGCACCCCGCCGCGTCGGGCGGTCCACCAGCTCCGCGAGGCGCGCCAGATACTCCTCCCGTGGCCAGAAGTCGGCACCGAAACGTGCGAGATGCTCGGTGTGCACCTGCGAGTCGATGAGCTGTATGCCCTGCCCCTGCATCCACCGGACGAGAACCACGAAGGCCGCCTTCGACGCATCCGGTGCATCGGCAAACATCGACTCGCCGAAATACATATCACCGAGGCTCACTCCGTACACCCCTCCGACCAGCTTGCCTTCCCGCCACGCTTCGGCGGAGTGGGCCACGCCGAGCTCGTGCAGGGACTGGTACGCGCGCGACATCTCCTTGGTGATCCACGTCCCCCGCTGCCCGGGCCGCTTCACCTTGCCACACCGGTTCATGACCTCGCGGAACGCGGTGTCGAGTCGGATCTCGTAGTCCCCGCGCCGGATGATCTTCTTGAGGCTGCGGGGAATGTGCAGCCGCGAGGGCTCGAGGACGAATCGGGGGTCCGGCGTGTGCCACCAGATGGGCTCGCCCTCCGAGTACCAGGGAAAGATCCCGGACCGGTAGGCGACGATGAGCCGCTCGGGGGAGAGATCGCCGCCCACCGCAAGCAGGCCCCCGGCCTCCGCCAGGTGGGCCGGCGGAAACACAGGGAACTCCGAGAGGCGGAAGACGGGCACCGCGCATCCTATCGCTCTGCCCGTGTCGCCGCCCCGCGCTTCAGCGGCCCCAGATGCTGGGGAGCCGGTCGTCCTCGACGTCGGTCCGGTAATCGGGGAGGAAGCCGGCCAGTAGCCCTCGCACCGCGGCGGTTCCCCGAAGCGCAGCTTGCACCGGGCCATCCCACGGCTCCCCGTGGGCGCGGGCCCACGCAGTGCGCGCGAGCGCGACCACCTCCGCCTCACGGGCACTCTCGTCGCAGGGGGCGAAGGGATCCTCCGGGATGCTGTCGTAGTACACGCGGAACTGGCTGGTCGGCGCGAGCTGTACGCGCAGACCGTGGGCGCCGGCGAGCGCCGCCTGCAGCCGCAGGCACGCGTGCTCCCGCCAATCCAGCTCCGCGTCGAGCGGGAACCCCCAGTCGCGCTCGCCGAAGGTCTCGACGCCGTTGGTGATCCAATGGCAGAACTCGTGGAAGATCATCTGCGCGGTGCAGTCGTCGGGGTCGAGCGCGTCGCGCGGGCCGAGCTCGAGCAACCCCGTGCCGTCGGTGGCGGAGAAGATCTTGGGGTTGCGGCGCACATGAAGCCCGAGCCGACCCGCGGTGGCGAGCCAGATGACGTCGATCGGGTCGAGGTAACGGGCCTCGATGGGGCGGACTTCGTCCATCGCGGCGGCCCGCTAACGCACGCGATAGCCGCTGCCATGCCTCACGTCGTCGAACAGACCCGCGGCGGTCTGGTGGAGACCACCCATCCCATCAGCGCCGTGCTCGCCGACCCACAGCGTGTCCTCTGGGCTTCGGGCCCGGACCTCCACACGTTCTGGCGATCCGGCAGCAAGCCCCTCCAGCTCCTCAACTCCCTCGAGGCCCTCCCCGCGGTGGTGGTGGCCGACCTCACGCCCGAAGACCTCGCGATCGGGGCGTCCTCCCACTCGGGTCAGGAGCGACACACCCAACGTGTCGCGACGCTCCTCGACCGGTTCGGGCTGGACCCAGCCGACCTCCAGTGCGGGGCCCACTGGCCCATGCACGAGCCCAGCAGCCGCGCGCTGGCCGCCGCCGGGCAGTCCTGCACCACCCTCCACTCCAACTGCTCGGGGAAGCACAGCTACATGCTCGCGGCCTGCGCGGCGCAGGGCTGGGACCCGGACTACCGCGCCATCATGCACCCGCTCCAGCAGGGAAACCTCGCCCGGCTCACCACGTGGATGGAGTGCGTCCCCGCCCACGCGATCGACGGATGCAGCGTGCCGACCTTCTACGCGCCCCTCTCCGCCATGGCGCGGACGTTCGCGCGGCTCGCCGCTGAGATGGCGAACAGCCCGCTGGGCCTCGCCGGGCGGATCGGCTGGGCCATGCACCACCACCCCGAGCTGACGAGCGGAGATGACCGTCTCGACCTCGCGGTCGTCCGCAGCGCGAACCGGCGCCTGACCGTCAAGATCGGCGCCGAGGGGCTCTTCTGCATCGCGCTCCCGGACGCCTCCCTGGGCCTGGTGATCAAGGTCCACACCGGCAACGCCGACGCCCTCGCCACCGCCGTCCACGGCGTGATCGAGACCCACTTCCCCGGCACCCTGCCCGAATCGTGGGACTGGAACACCGTCAAGAACGTGGCCGGGCAGGTGGTCGGCGCCCGGCGCCTCGCTCAGCCGCCGGCGGCGTCCTTGTCCATGTAGTTCCCGACCTCGTCGTAGATCCCCGCCTGGTTGGCGTAGGTCACGAACCGTTTGGCCGTCTCCATCCACTCCACGGTGGTCGGGCGCACCTTGTCGAGGGCGTACAGCACGTCGGTGGTCACGATGGCGCGCACGTGCCCGGTGCGCAGCGCTTCGGTGAGCGCTCGCTCGGCCGCCACGCTGGCCAGGTGGGTGAGGTCCGCCCCGGAGAACCGCGGGGTCCGACGGGCGATCATCGCGTAGTCGATGTCATCGATGGGGCGGTCGCGGAAGGCGAGCCGCAGGATGGCCTCTCGCGCGCCGACGTCCGGGGGCGGGACGAAGATCACGCGGTCGAACCGACCCGGGCGACGAAGCGCCGGGTCGACGTCCCAGGGGGCGTTGGTGGCGCCGAGCACGAGGATGTTGTCGTTTCGCGAGCCGACGCCGTCCATCTCCGAGAGGAGCTGGTTCACCATCCGGCGACCGGGCCCCTGCCGGATCTGGTGGCGCGCCGCCCCGATCGCCTCCATCTCGTCGAAGAAGAGGATGGTGGGCGCCTCGTCCCGGGCTCGCTCGAAGATCTGGTGGAGGCGCTTCTCGCTCTCGCCCAGCCACATGTCGAGCACCTGCTGGATCTCGACGGCGATGAAGTTGACGCCGCACTCTCCCGCCGACGCGCGCGCGAGGTGGGTCTTGCCGCACCCCGGGGGGCCGTAGAGCAGCACGCCGCCCCCGACCTTCTTCCCGTAGGCCTTGAACAGGTCCGGCCGCTGCAGCGGGTAGATGATGTCCATCCGGAGCCGCTCCTTGAGCGTCTCCAGGCCACCGACGTCGTCGAAGTTGATCCGGGCCTGCGGCTGCACCGGATCCCCGTCCGGCTCGAGATCCAGCTCCTCGGTGATCGGCGAAAGGTTGCTCGCCGGCGGCGTGTTGACCACGACCATCCGCAGCGCCCGGTCCAGCCCGAGATCACGAAAAGATGCGTCGCGCGCCAGCAGTTCGTCGTAGGCGGTGCGGGCTTCGTCGCGCCGACCGGCCTGCACCGCGGCCCGCGCGAGCTCGCGCAGGTCCTCGTTCTCGAGCTCTCCGCGAACCCCGAACCAGTGGTCCACCGCCTCGGCCCAACGGCCCAAGGCCAGCGCCGCCGAGCCCGCACCCGCGCGCGCCTCGAGGCGGTCCGGTTCCCGCGCCAGCGCCGTACGGAACTCGGCCAGGGCCTCGTCGGCACGACCCGACTTCAGCAGCGTCCGGGCAAGGTGGATGCGCAGCGGCACATTGTTGGGCGTGACCGCCAGGGCCTCACGTAGGGCGGAAACAGCTTCACTCAACAGATCCTCCGGCAAGCGCACGCCGAGCCAGAGGGCCGGCGGCCGCGCACGCGAGTAACGTAATCGAAAGGAACTGGGCAGATGCGGCCGCGGGCGAGAAGAGCAGGAGCGCGCCACCGCCGGCCGCGAGCCCCACCGAGACGCCGACGGGGATGGTCGTCACCGCGCGGACCGGTCGCAGGGCGGGGTGACCGAAGAAGAGCATGGGTTGAAGGCGAGCGTCTCGCTGCTTGGGATCGGCGCGCAACGCCTCGATCCAGCGGGTCCGCGCCAGCTCCCAGTCTCCCCTCGCCAGGGCTACCCGCGCCAGCCCCCGCACCGGCTCGGCCCGCCGCGGGTCCGCCCCGAGCGCCGCGCCGAAGGCAGCCTGGGCTTCGTCGAGCAGCCCCGTGCGGAGCGCATGGTACCCGAAAACCGTGTGAGCCTCGGCGTCCGAGGGCGCCAACTCCCGCGCCTGCGTCAGCGCCCGCCGGGCCTCCTCCGACAATTCCAACGACTCGGCGACGAATCCGAGCAGCGCCTGGTAGGCCGCCACCTCGGGCCGGAGCGCCACCGCCTCCCGGGCATAGGGCAGCGCGTCCCGGTGCCGGCGCTGTCCCACCAGGGTGGTGGAGAGGTCGGCGAGGATGCCCGCTTCGTGCGGCGACACGCTGAGGGCCTCGCGAAAGCTCGCTTCGGCGTCGAACACCCGACCAGCGGCGCGTAGCGCCCGGCCACGGAGCCTCAGGAACTCGACGTCGGGCGTGTCCCGCGCCGGCAGCTTCGCCATGAGCGCGACCGCTTCGTCGTTCCGACCGAGCGCGAGGAGCGCCTCGACTCTGCGATGTTCGGGGGTCACGACGGCACTGACACGGATCCGAGCGGGTGGGTTCCACGGAACTATAGACGGCGGACGTCGCCCAGACCTGTAGGGAGTTGTCAGGCCTACGCCAAGCGTCGGTCCTACCGCCGACGCCCTTCCGGGGGCGGCTCGGCCTCGTGCGGGTTCTCCGGCCAGAACTGACGGGGGTAGCGGCGCATGAGCTCCCGTCGGATGGCCGGATAATGACGGGTCCAGAAGCCGGCGAGATCGGAGGTGATCTGGACCGGGCGCCCGGAGGGCGCGTTCAGGTGAAGGACCAGCGGACGTCCGCCGGCGAGCCGCGGACCGTCGGAGAGCCCGAAGAAGTCCTGCATCCGGGAGGCGAGGAAGGGCTCCTGGTCGGCGGGGTAGTCCACGGGCGCCCGCTTCCGGTTGCCGAGCGGGATCGCCTCCGGCGCGAGGCGGTCCATCTCCTCCCTCCGCCCCTGGAGTTCGCCGAGCCAGGCCAGCTCGACGAGGGAGACCCCGCGCAGCTCGCCCACCGAAGCGCATCCGGCGCACGCGCGGATGATCAAGCCCTCGAGGTCCACCGATGGCATGTCCGCGCCCACGCGCCGCAACCAGGCCACGCGCCGCGCCAGCAGGTCGGCGCGCTCCGCGTCGGGGAACACGCGGTGGGCGATGGGTCGCACCAGATCCCGCAGCGCCTCCTCAGCGGCGGGCCCCCGTCCGCGTCCGACGGTCTCGTCGACCACCAGGTCACCTACCACCAGCTGCTCGACCAGCTCGATCCGTTCGCCGGTCACCCGCACCCGCTCGCGCACCTCCGCCCGATCGACCAGCCAGTCGGCTGGGATGGGCGCGTACCCCCGTACCAGCGCCCGCGCCCCGACCCGCTCGACCGCCGGCACCACGACGAAGCCGTCCTGCCCCGGCCCGTCCAACAGGGCGCTCCCGCCGGCGGCCATGCGCACCGTCCCCGCCCGGCGTTGTCCGACCCGGTCCGGGAAGCCCGCGTAGAGCGCCCGGGTGAGCCGCACGGCGACGTCGCCCGCGCCGTCTCGCGGACGCCCGAGGGCGTCCCACAGCTGCCGTCGCTCCCGTTCGGCCAGACCCCCGAGCCGGGTATCCAAGGTGCGATGGACGACGTCTGTCGTCTCGCGGCGCCGTTCCCCCAACACCGCCGCCAGCGCGGCCCCCTCCGCGCCCACCCCCAGCGCCAGCGCCTCCACCAGCATGCGCCCGACCCGGGGCGGAACCGGGAGGGCCAGCATCGCCTCGCCGACCGCGGAGAGCCCGTGCTCAGTCCGCGCACCGAGGAGCCTCAGCAGGTCGTCGGCGGCCCGCCACGCCGCCGTCGGCGGCGGCTCGTACCAGGACAGCTCGGCCCCGCGCAGCTCCAGGCGGGTCGCCGCGAGATCCACCCGGCTGAGCTCCGGGGCCGCCTCGGCCGGCCGGCCGTCGTGGTCCGCCTGGGTGTAGAGCCGCAGGCACCGCCCCGGCCCGGTCCGACCCGCGCGACCCGCACGCTGCGCGGCCGACGCCCGGGAGATGGGCTGCAGCGTCAGCACCCCCATCCCGGACCACGGGTCGAACCCGGCCACCCGCGCCAGGCCGGTGTCGACGACCGCCTGCACGCCCTCGACGGTGAGGGAGGTCTCGGCCACGTTCGTCGCCAGGATCACCCGGCGACGCCGCCCCGGGGTCAGCACCCGATCCTGCTCCACCCCGTCGAGCTCACCGTGGAGCGGCAGGACGTCGGCGTCCACACCGCGAAGGCACTCGGCGCAGCGCTCGATCTCCCCCAATCCCGGCAGGAAGACCAGCACATCGCCGTCGCCCCGGAGCGCGTCGTGCACGCCCGCTTCGACCGCGCGCTCGAGCGGGCGATCGTCGGGCCGCGCCAGGTACCGGATGGCGACGGGGAACATCGTCCCGGAGACACGCACCCGGGGGCAGCCCAGCCAGCGGGCCACGGCCTCCCCGTCGAAGGTCGCGCTCATCACCACCAGGCGAAGGTCGGGGCGTAGGCCACGGAGGGCGTGGATCCGCGCCAGCGCCACGTCGGTGTGGATCGAGCGTTCGTGGAATTCATCCAGGATCACACACGAGATTCCATCCAACCGGGGGTCGGAGGCGAGCCGGCGACCGAGGAGCGCCTCGGTCACGTAGAGGACCCGGGTCTCCGGGCCGACGGACCGCTCGAAGCGCATCGCGTAGCCGGCAAAGCCTCCCACCGGGCTCTGATGCTCTGCCGAGACCCGCCGCGCCGCGGCGCGCGCCGCGACCCGACGCGGCTCGAGCACCCACACCTGACCCGGGAAACGACCCGCCACCGCCGCCGGGATCCGGGTGGTCTTGCCGGTTCCGGGCGGCGCCTCGACCACGACGGCTCCGGCGTCGTCGAGGGCGGCGAGGATCTCGGGTAGCTGGAGGTCGACCGGGAGCACCCCGATGACTACTTCCGCTGCGTGGCGTTCGTCCACTCGCGGGGCTATGGAGCGGCGGCATGAATCTGCCCGCTGGACTGAACTTCTCGTTCACCGACCTTTCCTTCGAACACGTTCTGCTGCTCCTCATGCTCATCACTTCGGTGTTGGTCGTGGCGATCGCCTTGGAGCGCCTGTTCATGCTGTTCCGGGTGCGTCGGTCCATCGGTGCCGCGAATCGGGTGCTGGTCGCCGCACGGAACGGCTCCCTCGCCGACGCCCGGAAGAGCTGCGACGACATGCCGGGCCCGGTGCGCGAGGTGCTCGGCCCCGGGCTCGACCGCGCCCTCGGCCGCACCCGGGGCGACGCCGGACTCGCCATGGTCCGCGAACAGCGGCGGCTCGTCGGGGCGATGAAAGCCTGGGTCTGGATGCTCGGCACCGCCGGCGCCCTGATGCCCTTCGTCGGTCTCTTCGGCACCGTGCTCGGGGTCATGTCCAGCTTTCGGGCCATCGGCGACTCGGGACAGGGCGGCTTCTCGGTGGTCTCCGCAGGCATCTCGCAGGCGCTGATCGCCACGGCGGTCGGCATCGCGGTCGCGCTCGAGGCGGTGGTCCTGTTCAACGTCCTCCAGAACATCATCGTGAAGCTGGCTCGCGACCTCGGATTCGTGGTCGACGAAATGGTGGAGCTCATCCTCACAGCGAAGGGCGAGAATGCAGGCAGCGCCGCAAAGTAGCGGGAGCGACGACGAAGAAGCGGGGATGTTCGCCGAGATCAACATCACGCCCCTGACCGACGTGTTCCTCGTCCTCCTCATCATCTTCATGGTGGTGTCCTCGTCGATGGTCGAAGCCGAGAAGCAGTCGGCGGCGGCCAAGGGTCTGCTCTCGGAGCGGGCCCTGCAGGTCATGACGCCCGAGGGCACCGGGGACACCCCCCTCGTGCCCAAGGACGTGGTGATCTCCATCCTCCCGGACAAGACCGTCTTCATCGAGAACGAAGAGGTCCCGATGGACGCGCTTGACGCGAAGCTCGCGCAGCTCAAACAGGGCACGCAGTCCACCCGGGTCGTCATCCGGGGTGATCAGGCCGCCACCTACGACATCATCATGCAGGTGATCGCCCGGTGCCGCCGGAACGGCCTCACCGACATCGCGCTGTCGAGCCGCGTGGCCCAATAGCCGGTCGCCTGGTGGTGGTCTCGGGGCCCATCGGGAACCCGGACGACATCACGCTGCGGGCCCTTCGTGTGCTCGGGGAGGTCAGCCGGATCGCCGCCGAGGACACCCGCATCGCCGCGCGTCTGCTCGCGCACCACGGCCTCGGCAAGCCCATCGAGAGCTACCACGACCACAACGAGGAGAGCCGGGCCCCCGCGCTCGTGGCGCGCATGCTCGCCGGAGAGGACATCGCGCTCCTCACCGACGCCGGCACGCCCCTGGTCTCGGACCCGGGCTACCGACTGGTGAAGGCGTGCGTGGACGCCGGGATCCAGGTGGAGGTCCTGCCGGGACCTTGCGCCGCGATCACCGCGCTCGCCGGCGCCGCGCTGCCGGTCGACCGGTTCCACTTCCTCGGCTTCCTGCCTCGCGATCCGCGTCCGCTGCTGGCCGAGTGCGCCGGGTGGGTCGGGACCCTGGTGGCCTACGAGAGCCCCCTCCGCCTTCCCGAGACGCTCGACCTGCTCGCTGCGCTTTGGCCCACGCGGCGGGTGGTGGTGGCGCGAAACCTCACCAAGCTGCACGAACAGTGGCTCCGCGGGACAGCGGCGGAGGTGAGGGCCGCGCTCGGCGACGAGACGCGCGGCGAAGTGACGCTGCTCGTCGAGGGGCACGACGACTCCCCCACCGCCGTCGACATCGACGCCGAGATCGACCGCCTCCTCGGGGCCGGGACCGACCCTCGGCGCATCCGCGACGAGCTCGCTGCCCGCACGGGCCTCCCCAAGCGGGACATCTA
>JAYVAS010000284.1:0-3853 GCA_043750895.1 Pseudomonadota bacterium | reverse complement strand
GGCGTTGACCCGGCGCCCTGAGGTGGTCGTGCTCACCAAGTCCGACGCTGCCGACCCTGAGGCCATCGCCGAGGCGCGGTCGGCGTTGGCGGCGATTGGCGTCGCCGAGGTCCACGTCATCTCTGCGGTCAGCCGGGACGGAGTCGAACCCCTGGTCCAGCTGGTCTGGCGATTGCTGCTGGAGCTCCGCGGTGGTCTGGCTCCTGCTGGCGTGTAGCGGCGACGCGGGTCCGGCGCCGACCACTGCGCCGGTGCTCGCCGAGGCGTCCACGCGGGTGACCTTCGGCACGCTCGAGTCGCTCGGGTCCCACGTGCTCCAGGCCAGTCTGAGCCAGGAGACGAGCCGCGGCGACGAGGCGCCCCGGCGCTCGTTGACGACCTTCCGCCTCCGCTGGCGGGATCTGGACCACTGGTCGGCCGAGCGGACCGTCGACGGTGCTCCGGCGGACGCCGTGCGCGTGGTGGACGGGCGGGCCTGGGTGATGTCCGGGCGTGGCGCGTGGCAGGACGGCGGCGATGTCGAGCCGCTCCGCGTGCAGGTGGCCCACACCTGGGACCTCTGGCAGGTGGCGACCGAGCTCTTCGTCGACCGCGTCCTGCTGACCCCCGAGGGGACCAGCGAGGTGGAGGGTCGGCCGGTCCGGACCTACGCGCTCTCGCTGGCGCCGGTGGCGAAACCGCAGCGGCGGGTGTGGGAGCCGACCGAGGTGCGCGGTTCGGTGTGGCTCGACGAGGTCACGGCGGTGCGCCTGCTCGCGGACCTTCACGGAGAGGCGACCTCGGAGGGCCAGAAGCGCGTGGTGGAGCTGAAACTCGCCGTGCACGGCATCGGGCTGGGCGTCGAGATCGTGCCGCCAGGCACCGAGGAAGCGAAGCTTCCGGACCTACCGTGACAGGCGGTTACCGGCTCGCGGTCCACGTTTGCCGTAGGATAGGCGTTCCTCGGAGCTCCTCAATGCCGCTCGGCTTCCTGCTCGCCTCCGCCGCATGGATGGGTCCCGCCTGGGCCACCCCCGCGCCGGCGGCCGAGCCTCCTACCGCGCGGAGCTACGTCGCCGACGATGTCGTGGCCACGCACTGCGCGACCCGCACCGATCTGGTGGGCGCGAACTGCTCCTACAGCACCGGGCTGATGGCGCGCCGGGTGGTGGATCAGGGGGCCCCCTGGCGGGGGCAGAGCGGGCTCGTCCCCACCCAGGACAAGCTCGAGTCGGGGGTGGCCGCCCCGTTCCTGGTGGGGCCGGACGACGGCTTCCGGGTGATCGCCAACGAGGTGGTCCAGGTGCTTTGTGACGGCGGACACGCGCAGGAGCAACTCGAACTGACGGGAAGGTGGCTGGAGGTGGACGGTGTGCGCTATGTAGTGTTGACCTCCTTCAAGGTGGTGAACGGCTAGCATGAGGTGCCTGCATTCCCGCATCTGACTTGGTTTCCGCAGCTACGCGCTCCGCTTCGGCACGGAAGGCCGAGGAGATCGTGGTGCTCGACCTCTCGAAGGTGTCGTCCTTCTGCGACCGGTTCATGATCTGCCACGGCACCAATCGCCGGCAGGTCCGCGCCATCGCCGAGGGCATCGTCGCCGATCTCCGGCTCGACGGGCACGTGCCGGTCGGCGTCGAAGGGCTCTCGGCGTCCCGGTGGGTCCTGATCGACTACGGCGACCTCGTCATCCACGTGTTCGATGAGCCCATGCGCGGGTTCTACGATCTCGACGCGCTCTGGGGAGACGCCCCACGGCTCCCCGTCGCCGCCGACGTCCCCATGGAGCGCGCCGCGGTGCCCGTCCGGTGAAGCTCTCGCTCGTGTGGGTGCGGGGCAGCCGCACCCCGTGGGCCGACGACGCAGCGAACGAGTACGTTCCGCGCATCCAGCGCTACTTTCCCTTCGCCGAGGAGGCGCTGAAGGCGTCCACGCCGGCGGTCGAAGGGGGGAAGCTCCTCGGTCTCATGCGACCCCGGGGCCGGCTGATCGCCTTCGACGAGCGGGGAGAGGACCTCGACAGCCTCCGGTTCTCCGCGGTGCTGACGCGTCAGGCCGACGACGGCATCCCCCAGCTGGTGTTCGCCATCGGCGGGGCGCATGGCTTCGACCCGAAGGTGCGCGAGACGGCGTTCCGGGTGCTCCGGCTGTCGCCCCTCGTGCTCAACCACGCCGTGGCCCGGGTAGTCGCCCTGGAGCAGATCTACCGGGCGTGTACCATCCGTGCCGGAGAGCCCTACCATCACGCTTGACCGACGGCGGACGGTGCGCAGCCTTGCGGCGCCATGGTCGAGCTGTTGTTTGCGCTGGGGGCGGGGGAGTGCCTGTCGTGCGGGTCGGCCCCAGCGTCCGTGGGCCCGGGGGCGGTGCTCTGTCCAGCGTGCTGGGAGGGCGTCCCCGACCACCAGAGCCCGATCCGGACGCTGCCGGAGGGGGTGCGGGCCGGCTGGCACCTCGCGCCCTACGCGGGGCCGCTCGGGGCCCTGCTCCGCCGTGCCAAGTACACCCCGGACCCGGGGCTGCTCCGCGCGATCGGAGGGCTGCTCTCCGCCACCACCGACGCACACCAATACGACGTCGTGGTGCCGGTCCCGTCCAGCTGGACGAGCCTGTTGTGGCGCGGCTTCGTGCCCGGCGTGGTGCTGGCGCAGCCGGTCGCCCACCGTCTCGGGGTGCCGGTGCGCCCGCTCCTTCACCGGCCGTGGGGTCGGCGCCGGGCCTCGTTCACCCGTCGCGAGCGGGCGTCCCGGGTTCCGATCCTTCGGGACGGCCGCGTCGCGGGGCGGGTCCTGCTCGTGGATGACGTGCTGACCACGGGGGGCACCGCCGGGGCGTGCGCACGGGCGCTGCGCGAGGGCGGGGCCACCGAAGTGGATCTGCTGGTCGTCGCCGCGGCCTGACAAGCCGTTTCATTCGTTTGACATCGTCCGACGATGGAGACGCCGTTTGGCGCGTAGATCAGTGAGGAATCCGCAAGGAACGGCCCAGGCAGCCGATCGTCCCAACTGGTACGAAAGTTGCTCTGGTTCTTACCGAACGGATCCTCACCCCCCCTTCGGAGGTCTCCATGTCGCGCAAGAACACCACCCTCGGTGAGCTCATCAACCTCGTGTACGAGGAGCTGCTCGTCCAGTACGGCGATCCCGAGCTCGCGAGCGTTGCGACCGCCGCGGTGGTGAACGACTGGCTGACCGCTCCGGCCAACCACAAGCGGGACGAGGCCGCGGCCTAGCCTGCATTGGCCTGGCCCCGTCCACGCGCCCGCTGTGCGGTAGTTTTGCTCATCGCGGGCGGGACCTCGGCGTGACCCGGGGCGTCGATTAGACTGCGCCCCACAGATGGACCAACCTCTCGTCCAACGGGCTGCACCGACTGCGGCGACTCCCTGGCGTCGGGATGACCCGCGCCGTCGCCTCTGGGGGCCGATCACGGTCCGGGTCGCCTGGGAGCTGGTGGTCTCGGGGATCCGGGTCCGCCCGCCGGTGCTCCGTGAGGTGCGGGAGCACGCGCTCTGGCTGATCCGCAGCGACGTGGATCCGGTCATCGCCGACACCCTCGCGGCGGACGCCACGCGGGACTGGATCGCCCGCCTCGACGGCACCTACCGGGCGTTCACCCCCTCGCCCGACCTCGACATCACCCCGACGGTGCGCTGGCGGGCGCAGATCCACAACCAGGTGGACGTCGTCCACGACGCGGTCTTCCGGCTGCACTACGGGGACGGCACCCGGCTCGAGGACATCGAGCAGCGCACCCGCATCGACGGTGTCCTGCTCCGCGGCGCCCGCGAGGCGGTGCGCGAGATGGCGCGGCAGGTGCTCGCGGAGGACGGGTTGGACTGCTCCGGGTGGGACGCGGCCCGCCTGGACCGGCT